>DAHZZC010000486.1 GCA_027435495.1 Planctomycetales bacterium | reverse complement strand
ACCGAGATCGCGCTCGGCAAGGCCGGGCCGGGGCTGCCCGACGTGATGCGTGCCGACGCCTTCAAACTGGTGACCGACGAGTCGCACCACGCTTATTTCTCCGACGATATGCGGCGGCAGGTCGCGGCGGCGACGGGGATCGAGGCGGTCGACGCGGGAACGCCTCACTTTCTCCGCCGGCTTCGGGCGATCCGCCGCGACCTCCCGCCTGACCAGCGGCGGCTCGCCATGAGCCTCTTTGCGGTTGTCTCCGAGACTCTGATTTCGGGCATCCTTGCGCAGGTGCCAAAGGACGATCGGGTCGTCACCTCGGTCCGCGAGATGGTGGCCGACCACGCCGAGGACGAGGGCCGCCATGCCGCCTTCTTCTCGCAGTATTTCGCCTATCTCTGGCCGAGGCTGGGGGACGAGCTGCGATCGGAGCTCGGCCCGCTCTTGCCGAAGTTTATCCGGGCGTTCCTGGAGCCCGATCTCCGGGCGATCCGTCGATCGCTGGCTGGACTTCCGCTCGGCCCGGATGAAATCGAGGCGATCGTGGCCGACTGCTACCCGGCTGCGGAGATCGCCACCGGAGCCCGAGAGGCCGCGACCGTGACGCTGCACCTGTTCCGGCACAACGGCGTGATGGACGACCCGCGGCTTGCCGACGCCTTCCGCGCCCACGGCCTGCACCATTGAACCACCTGGCGGTCAGTCCATCCCCTGGGCCGTCTCCTTGATGAGGAGGTCGACGACGTCCTCCATCCGACCCGATCGGGCGAACGCAGCGCGCTGGCGCATCGCTCCGTTGCCGCGCTCGATGGTCTGATGGACGAGCCCGGAGACCTCGTCCCATTCGCCGGCCGATTCGAGGGCCGGGCGGAGGAAATCGAGCATCGCGCGGATCATCTGGGCGGCGGGGATCGATCGACGCTCGTGGACGTCGATCAGCTCGCCTTCAAGGCCGAACCGCGACGCCCGGAACTTGGCCGCGCGGAGGAGTTCGGGCCGGATCGGGGCGGTCGGCTTGCCGCGGAGATGTTGTTCGTGAGCGGTTCGCGCCAGGGCCCGGCAGAGTCCGGCGATCATCACGGCCTCGTCGATCGTGGTGCAGACGTCGGCGACCCGGAATTCCAGGGTCTCAAAGTGCGAGGACGGGCGGACGTCCCAGTAGATCTTCGAGCCGTCGTCGATCGCTCCGACCTCGGTGAGTGACTGGACCACGTCGTCGTACTCAGCGCGTGAGGCGAAGACATGGGGCGTGCCGGTCATCGGGAACCGGGCAAAGAGCTCGGTCCGGTAGCTGGCGAAGCCGGTGTCCAGGCCGAGCCAGAACGGCGAGTTGCCCGAGAGGGCGAGAATCGCCGGGAGCCAGGGGCGAGAGCCGTTCATCACGCGGATGGCGGCATCGCGGTCGGCGATGCCGACGTGGACGTGACATCCGAAGATAATCTGTTCACGGGCAAGCTGGCCGAAGTCTGCGGCGATCCCGAAATAGCGGGACTTGGGAGTGATCGCCTGCTGGTCCCAGTGCGAGAACGGGTGTGTCCCGGCCGCGGCGATCCGGCTCCCGTCCTGGGCCGCCGCGGTAATCACAGCTTTCCGTAACCGGACCAGCTCGGCCCGGACGTCGGCGAGCGTCCGGCAGACCGGCGTCCCGATCTCGATCTGTGAGAGATAAAGCTCGTTGGTGACATCGTCCCCGACCTGGCGACGGGCCTCGAGCAGGATGTGCTGGGCGCGCTGCCGGAGTTCGCGGGTCTCGGGATGGAGGATCTGATACTCCTCCTCGACGCCGATCGTGAAATCCTCGATGGGTGGCAAGCGATCGGCCCTCGGGGCACAGAGCGGACGGACATGACAGAGTCACACCAGTCCACTCAAGCATTTCTTGTGCCGCTTCCCGCGGCTCAAGAGACGAAGGCCGGGATTGTCGAAAAAATCCGGACAGGCGACCTCGCCGTGATCCCGGATAATGGCGGATGGGAAGGAAGCGAGGATGACGGGGCTCGAACCCGCAACCTCCGGCGTGACAGGCCGGGCGGTCGTGAGTCCGAAGGACGCCATAACCCCAAAAAAGACCGGACTTACGGTCATGCGGGCGGTCGTCACGATTTCCAAAAGTTTATCGGGATACCATGTGGTTTTACATGGTTTTTATGTAATAAATATGAATCAGAATATAAGATATTTTTCTGTTTAGCCGAATGGGTCACTCGTACATCCACCTCGACAACCGCTCCCGAAGACCGAGGTCAGGATCGCCTGGTCTTGGACCCACCGTGTTCAGGCGTCCGGGTGCCCTGCTGGGAGTCGGTATCCTCCTTGGGTGGGGCGATCGCTTCCGTAAGCTTGTAGACGCCGGTCGTCGGATTTCTGCCTGCATCCCCCACATCCGTCGCCAGCTTGTCGAGACGCCGCGCTCGTTCAACCGCCTGTTTATATCCATCTCTATAGTCTTTGTAATCAACCTTTTTGTCGTAACCCGGGAGGAAGGTCTTCAACATGGCCTGGGCGCTGTGGCGATGGATCATGCCCGGAGCCTCCCTCAGGTGCAGTATCAACCAGAGCTCGAAACAAGGGTTTGATACGGCGACTTTTAGCCCGTTCCGTCTCGCCATGGCCAAGGCCTCTGGCACGTTCGGATGCTCGTCCACATCGAATACGCACCAGACCGAGTCGTACCTGAGGTATGGGTCTCCTTCCCGGTTCGCGGCGATTATGGCCTGATTCTTCAGCCGCTTTGCCTCCCTGACTACTGACAACGGCACCCCACGTTCCGGTGCCAGATCGACGTCCACGATTGCGTCGCGATGGACTTCGGCGAATTGGATGAAGTACTGCGGCTCCGTATTCGCCCCTTCGCATACAATGAGCAGCTTTTTCCTGGGGGCGCGAAAGGCCGGACGGCGCCCGGGCTTCCGATAGCGGTTACGGCCGAGGTTCATCGCGGCTCACTCCGCCGCGATTCGGAAGTTGCCAAGGTACGGGATGGCCCCGTATCGCCCCTGGACATAGCCCCTTTCCACGTTCTCGTCCTTGCGTGGCTTGAAGTCTGAGAGCGGGTAAAGGACCGTCGCACCGTTCTCGTCCTTCTCGGTGAGCCAGACTTGATCCCGCCTCAATACGGGCTCCCCCGATAGAGTGCCGAGCAGGTTGGTATCGTGCGTCGAGAAGATCAGTTGGGCGTTCCTGGGATTGACCTCGGGGTCATTGAATTGCCGTACGATGTGCTCGGCGAGGTTTGGGTGCATGCTTGATTCCAGCTCGTCCACCACTAGGAGACCTCCGAACTCGATCGCCCTCAGCACAGGGAGCGCCAGCCGAAACAATGTCCTCGTCCCGCGCGACTCCTCCTCCAGCGGCAGCCACGCGTCGTCCGCTTCGCTGTGGTGCCTGAATTCGATCCGCCACGACCTCGGCCCCTGCTCCCTCCTGACCGCTCTGACGTCGACGATGCCGACGTCCGCATTCTTGAGTAGCGACTTGAACCGCCCCACTAACGAATCGGATGATCCATGCTGCTCGAATAGAGTCGGTTGGACAGTCTCTTCCAACAGGGTAGCGATGGCGAATTCCGGCGCGTGCTGGACGGGGA
>DAHZZC010000485.1 GCA_027435495.1 Planctomycetales bacterium | reverse complement strand
GGCGGCGTGGTCGAAAAATCGTGTGACGGAGGGCTTTGTCGAGCAAAGTCCCGAGGAAATCGACGATTCCTGGGGGAAGGCTCTCGGAACCCCCTCGCGGCGTCCTTATTTTGTAGGAGTTTCCACAGCGCATCCGACTCGTTTTCTCGATCGAGGTCTTGAACGAGAAGGGCCTAGACCCGATAATGTCGGACTGCGCGGCGATTGGGGCGTCGCGACGGGCGTCGGCTCGGCGTCGGGGCCGGGGGCGGCGAAGACGAACGAGACGCTTGAAACGAGCGAGTGACCGATGTCGGAAGCAGTCAGGATCAAGGTGGAGCCTCGGGACGCACGGAAGAACAAGGGGACAGGGACGCGGGTCTCGCGTCGGCTTCGGAAGAGCGGGCGGATCCCGGCCGTGATCTACGGTCACAAGCAGGCGGTGGTCCCGGTAACGCTCTCGCACGACGATGTCCTGCGAATGATCAAGGCGCCGGGACACCTGGCGGAGCTGGACCTCGGCGGGGCGACCGAGACGGTGCTGATCCGCGACGTCCAGTGGGACCACCTGGGCAAAGAGGTTCTGCACCTGGACTTCGCCCGGGTCAACGCCGAGGAGATCATCGAGACCGAGGTGAATGTCGAGCTCCGGGGTCAGGTTTCGTCCGCGGCGGCCAGCGGCGTTCTGGAGCACGTCGTTCACAGCCTTCGCATCAAGTGCCGGGCGGCCTCGATTCCCGACTCGATCAAGGTGGACATCAGCGAACTCGGACTTGACCAGGGGATCCACGTCCGCGACCTGAAGTTGCCGGCCGACGTGACCGTGGACGCCGACGCCGATCTGCTGCTCGTCCACATTGTGACAAGATCGGCCGAGCCCGAGCCGTCCGAGGGTGCCGAGGGCCCGAACCAGCCCGAGGTCATCAAGCCCGAGCGCAAGGAGAAGGAGAAGGACTAGTGGCCTCGAGCGGCTGGGCCGTCACGGCGGGGATCGATTCCCGAGGCCGGCCCGTCCCTGCCTCGGCCCCTGGTTGGCCCCGACGGAGCCCCGGCGTTGTCGACTTGGAAACTCGTGGTGGGCCTGGGCAACCCGGGCCCGAAGTATCAGGGAACGCGGCATAACGTCGGATTCGAGGTGATCGACCGGCTGGCCGATGGCGGTTCTCGGCCGACCTTCTCCCGCAAGTTTGACGGACTGGTCGCCGAGGCCGAGATTGAGTATCGACGCGTCCTTCTGCTGAAGCCCGAGACGTTCATGAACCTCAGCGGCCGGTCGGTCGCCCAGGCCCTGCGGTTCTACAAGCTGTCCGCCGCCGAACTGCTGGTTGTCTGCGACGACCTGAGCCTCCCACTGGGAAAACTCCGGATCCGGCCCGGTGGGTCGGATGGCGGCCAGAAGGGGCTCCGCGACATCACCGCTCAGCTCGGCACCGACCAGTTCGCCCGGCTCCGGATCGGGATCGGTGAGCGCGGCGAGGTTGACGCCGCCGACCATGTGCTCGGCCGGTTCCGGGGAGCAGAGCGGCCGATCATCGACGACGCCCTGATCCTCGCCACCCAGGCTGTCGCCGTCTGGGTCACCCGGGGGATCGAGGCCGCCATGAACCAGTTCAACGGGTCCGGCGGCTGACCCGGCCTGACGCCGGTCGCCACCGGGCCTCGCCCGACCTGACACAAACCGACCTTGAACCGCTGGATCACGAAGGAGAAGTACCTTGCTGGTCGCCACTTACGAGGGGATGTTCCTGCTCGACAGCACCAAGGCCGCCGCGGCCTGGGATGACACCGTCAAGCACGTCCACGACATCCTCACCAAGCACCAGTCGGAGATCGTGGCGTCCCGCCAGTGGGATGAACGCCGGCTGGCCTACAGCGTCGACGGCCACAAGAAGGGAACGTACCTGCTGACCTACTTCAAGACCGCGAGCGAGAACCTCAAGGAAATCGTCGCCGACTGCCATCTCAGCGACGTGATCCTCCGCGAACTGGTCCTGAAGGTTCATCCCAAGCTGGCCGATCACCTGGTGAACCAGGCGATGACCTCGACCCCCAACGTCGATGCCGAGGGCGCCAGCGAGGAGGAAGCCGACGACCGCCCCCGCCGCCGCCGCCGCGACGACCGCGACTGATCGGATCGCCCAATCGTCGCGACCGTCCCGATCGCACCCCAAGGCCGCTCGCCGGGCCGCCTTGCCGTTTTTTTACTCTTGTCGACTCGCCGAAAATCTGCTAGTCTCCCTTCTGGGGAACAAGCGTCTAGTAGTGCTTCGGCGCGGCCGGGGGCCGGGTCCGGCGGACGTCGCGATCGTGGGGCCGTGGCGATCGAGGTGGGAGGTCGAGACGATGGCCGACTTGAACAAGGTCTTCTTGATGGGCCGGCTGACGGCTGACCCGGTGCTACGCCGGACGCCGAACGGCTCGGCAGTGACGGATCTTCGGCTGGCGACCTCGCGGTCGTGGGCAGGCCGGGACGGCGAGCGGCACGAAGAAAAGCTCTTCATCGACGTGACCGTCTGGGAGCGTCAGGCGGAGACCTGCTGCCAGTATCTGAAAAAGGGGCGGGCGGTCCACGTCGAGGGTTACCTCAAGATGGAGACCTGGCCTGACAAGGACACCGGCCAGCAGCGATCGAAGATCAAGGTACAGGCCGAGCGAGTCCAGTTCCTCGACTCCCAGCGCTCCGAAAGCAGCGGTGGGGGTGGCAACTACGGCGGGATGGAGGACGATATGTCACCACCGCCTTCCCGCGAATCCGGCCCTCGGCGGAACGGTGGCGACACCCCGAGCCGCGCCCCTTCCGGCGGTTACGGCCCCGGCGGCGGAATGAATGGACCGGCCCGATCCTCCTCCTATCCTCCCGCCGCAACCTCGGGACCCGGCCCGATCGACGAGGATCACGAAGAGGACGATATCCCGTTCTGATCGATCGCGAGGGACGCCCCACCGCTTCCTGTATAAAGATACCCCCTGGTCGGGCCCCCCTCGCCGCGTTAACCTGGTAGCATCCTGTAATCGGAAGCCTCAGATCTCGAGACCAGACCGAGCCGCGCCGCGGTATGGCGCGGGCACGGCCGCTCGCGTTGCGGTCGATCGTCGGCGAGGTGGGGAAGGACGAAACGAGCGGAGCCATGGCGAAAACGATCGAGAAAACCCGGGCAAAGTCCGGGGCGGCCAAGGGTAAGGGAACGGGCAAGTCGGCCGACGCAAAGGGGAAGGGCGCCAAGCCCGAGGGTCCTCCTCGGCAGCCCGGAGTCGAGCGCCGACGCAACCACCCCGCCCGGGCCAAAAACGGCCACATCCAGCTCATCCTCACCCAGACGATGCCCCACCTCGGCCAGGCCGGCGACCTCGTCAAGGTCAAGCCCGGCTTCGCACGAAACTACCTGGTTCCCCAGGGACTGGCAACCTTCGCCACGGCGTCCAACCTCCGCCTGGTCGAAAAGCACCGCCAGCGCCAGCGCGAGCTGGAGGAAGCCCGTCGGGCCGACCTTCAGACCCTCGCCGCCCAGATCGCCCAGCGCTCGCTGACGATCGAGGCCAACGCCAACGCCGAGGGACACCTCTACGGCTCGGTCAACGACGATCAGATCGCCGCCGCCCTTCGCAACGAGGGTTTCCCGATCCAGGCCGAGAACGTCCGGATCGAGGGCCCACTCAAGGAACTGGGTCTCTACTCGATCAAGGTGCACCTGGCCCAGGACATCCACACCGAGGTCAAGCTCTGGGTCGTCCCAACGCACACAGACGAGGCCGGCGCCTGACCGGACCCCGTCCCCTCGCCATCCTATGGGGTGGGCATCGGCTCCCGTCGGAAAACCCCGGCGGCGGCCGGACGCCCACCCCTCGTCATTGACCGGCCTCGACATCGCCCCGATTTTCTGATACAAACGTTCATACAGGAAACAGCAGGCAGCGGGACCGAGCAAATTCGACCGGGATCCTGGACTGGGGCGGGATCAAGGCCGAAAGGAAAGATGGCTCGACCCGACGCCGGCCGAGGTTGGAGCAAGGGACCAAGGCGAGAGGGCCCCGTGGATCGAGGGCGATCTCCCCCACGAGTCGAGCTGGCCGACGAGGCGATAGCCACGGAGCTTGACGAGCCATGGCGGCGGGATTCCAAGGGTCGGGAAATGGCCGGGGCCCCTACAACGGCAACGGCAACGGACATGGGTCAGGTCGGGCCACCCGGTCGGAGTCCTCAGCGCTCGGGGATCGGCTCCCGCCCCAGAACCTCGAGGCCGAACGCAGCGTCCTCGGCAGCATCCTCTGGGACAACGACGTCCTGCACGATATCGTCCCGACCCTGACCGTCTCGGACTTCTACCGAGACATTCACCAGGTCATCTACCAGACGATCCGGGAGATGTACGACCAGGGGATGGCGATCGACGCCATCACGCTGGCCGACGAACTGCTCCGTCGCGACCAGTTCGAGAAGATCGGAGGCGACGAGACACTCCGCGAGATCACCGACAGCGTTCCGCACTCGGCGAACGCCCGATACTACGCCGGGATCGTCCGGGAGCGTGCGATCACCCGGCAGTTAATCGACAGCGCCACCGAGATCATCCGCGACGGATACTCCAATCAGTACACGGCGCAACAGCTCCTGGAGGCCGCCGAACGCAAGGTCTTCGCGATCGCCGAGGAGCAGGTTCAGGGCGACACGATCGAGCTGAAAGACGTGATGACGCGCGCGATGGACGCCATCGCCGCGCGGGCCGAGTCCGGCGGGCATGCCGTCACGGGCGTCGGATCGGGACTGATCGACCTCGACGACATCACCGGAGGCTTCCAGCCGGGCCAGTTGATCGTCCTGGCGGCCCGGCCGAGCATGGGCAAAACCGCCCTGGCACTGAACATCTGCGACCACGCAGCGATCGAGTTAAAAAAAACGGTGCTCTGCATCAGCCTCGAAATGGGACACCAGGAAATCGCCGAACGCCTCCTCTGTTCCCGGTCCCGGATCGACGGCTACAAACTCCGGACCGGCATGGGCCTGGGTCCCCGCGAGATGGGGCAACTCGGCAAGGCCTTCGGTGAACTGAGCAAGGGTTCGCCAATCTTCATCGACGACACGCCCGCCCGAAACATGCTGCAAGTCACCGCCTCGGCACGGCGGTTGAAGCTCCGGAGCAAGCTCGGGCTGATCGTGCTCGACTACATCCAGCTCGTCGACTCCGAGGACGCCCGCGACAGCCGACAGGAACAGATTGCCAAGATCAGCCGCCGCCTCAAGACACTCGCCCGAGAGCTGGAGGTCCCGGTCATCGCGCTCTCGCAGCTCAACCGGGCGGTCGAGAGCCGGGAAGACCGACGTCCGAGGATGGCCGACCTTCGCGAGTCGGGTGCCATCGAACAGGACGCGGACATCGTTCTTCTCCTCCATCGCCCCGACTACTACGACGCCAACGATCAGCCGGGAACCGCCGACCTCATCGTCGCGAAAAACCGAAACGGACGGACCGACGACGTAAAGCTCACCTTCCAGAAGAACCTGATGCGGTTCGAGAACCACTCCACCGTGGCCGAGCCGATCCAGGAAGGCGACCATCCTTTTTGAGTCCAGGGAGACACTCGGATGGCGAATCCGGCGAGCGGCGAGGGACGGACGGCCATCGTGACGGGAGCCGGTTCGGGGATCGGAAGGGCCTCGGCCCTGGCCCTGCTCGCCGAGGGTTACAACGTCGTCCTGGCCGGCCGAAGGCCCGAAGCCCTTCAGCAAACAATCGAGCGCGCCCGCCTGTTGGGCCACGAATCCCGGACCCTCGCCGTCCCGACCAACATCGGCGACGAG
>DAHZZC010000484.1 GCA_027435495.1 Planctomycetales bacterium | reverse complement strand
CGCAGGCGGAGGTCCGCCGCTTCATCCAGCGGCGACTGCTCAATGACCGCAAGCTTGCTGAGTTTACCGAGGGGCTCATCTCCGGCGTGAAGGAGCACCAGCCCCGGATCGATGCGATGATCTCGGAGGCCGCCGAGAACTGGCGGCTCGACCGGATGGCCGCCATTGACCGCAATATCCTTCGCCTCGGCGCCTTCGAGATGATGTTCGCTCAGGATGTCCCGCCGAGAGTCGCCATCAACGAGGCGCTGGAGCTTGCAAAGCGGTACAGCACGGCGCAGTCAAGCCGGTTCGTCAACGGCATCCTCGACCGCCTCTTTCAGTCGCAGACAACCGCCTCGGCCCCGGCCGAAGGTGTGGCCCCGGAGACGCCGACCGATGCGCCGGCGGCCGAATAACCGACCTGGAAGGCCCTCCGAGCGTTCGAGAGCCCGGCAGGGGATGGCCGACCTGCACATCCACACGACCCACTCCGACGGAGCCTGCTCGCCTTGTGAAGTGGTCGTCGCGGCGGCTCGGGTCAGGCTCTCGGCGATCGCCATCACCGATCACGACACGACCACAGGGCTAGCGGTGGCGCGTCCTGAGGCAGCGCACTGGGGCGTCGAGCTGATCGCGGGCGTCGAACTGACGTCCGAGCATCGCGGGCGGGATCTGCACATCCTCGGCTACTTCTTCCGCGAGGATGATGGCCCGTTGCTCGCCGCCATGCAGAGGCTTTGCGAGGGCCGGGCGCATCGGATCGAGGCAATGGCCGACCGGCTGCGCGAACTGGGGCTTTCGTTGGACCTGGAAGCCGTCCGGCGGGCCTATCCGCGCGCTGTGCTCGGGCGCCGGCACCTCGCGGATTACCTCTGGAAAACAGGGCAGGTTTCGGGAACGAGAGACGCCTTCGCCCGGTACCTCGGCGACCGAGGGCCGGCCTGCGTCGAGAAAACGCGGCTCGACGCCGCGCAGACGATAGATTTGATCCACCAGGCGGGCGGGGTCGCTGCGCTGGCGCATCCGCCCCACGACTTCGGCGAGTCGTCGATCCGGGGACTGGCCGACGCCGGATTGAAAGCGATTGAGATCGAAGGGCCGGGCTGTTCGACCTCGCTGGGCCGCCGGCTGGCGGAGATCGCCGATCGGCTGGGGCTAGTCGGCCTCTCAGGGAGCGACTTTCACGCAGCCGATCGACCCGGACGATGGGTGGGCGCGATCGCGACCGGCCCTGAGGTGCTGGAGCGACTGCGCGCCAGGACAAGGGGACGGTTAGAATAACCCGGGGATTATCGAGACCCGGCATCGAAGAGAAGGCGAGGCGATGGCGATTTCCGGATTGCTGGAACGGTTCAAAAAGGGCCTTGCGCGGACGGCAAAGCTGTTCGACGTCCGATCGTGGTTCGGCAGCAAGGTTGATCAGGAGTTCCTGGAACGCCTGGAAAGCCGGCTGATCCAGGCCGACGTGGGCGTTGCCGCGACCGGCCGGCTGATCGAACGGGTCAAGGAGCGGTTTGCTGACAGGACCGCCGACGAGGAACTGCTGGCGTTCCTCAAAAGCGAACTCAAGGCACTGCTGGTGGACATCCGGCCGGGTTCGCTGGCGGTCTCTAGCAAGAAACCGAGCGTCTACCTGATTGCAGGCGTGAACGGGTCGGGCAAGACGACCTCGATCGCCAAACTGGCCCAGCGGCTCAAGGACGAGGGCCGGACAATTCTCCTCGGCGCTTGCGACACCTTCCGCGCCGCAGCCGCCGATCAACTCGCGATCTGGGCCGATCGAGCTGGCTGCGAGATCGTCCGAGGCGCCCCAGGCGCGGACCCCGCCAGCGTCGCCCATGACGCCTGCCAGCGTGCCCTGGCCCGGGGCGTGGACGTCCTGATCGTGGACACTGCCGGCCGACTCCACACCCAGGGCCACCTTATGCGCGAGCTGGAAAAGATTCGGGGAGTCATCCACCGGATGATTCCAGGATCGCCGCATGAGGTTCTACTCGTGATCGACGCGACCAACGGTCAGAACGCGATCCGACAGGCCGAGGTCTTCACCAAATCGATCGGCTGCACGGGCGTAATCCTCACCAAACTCGACGGGACCGCCAAGGGAGGCGTCGTGGTCGCCGTCCGCCAGTCGATGAATCTGCCGGTAAAGTTTATCGGAATCGGCGAGGGGCTCGACGACCTGCAACCGTTCGACGCCGAGACATTCGTCGAATCTCTGTTCGCCTGAGCACACAGGAAAGAGTCGGCGGCCGGTGGCGAGATGATCGACGCTCCTTTTCTGTAGCGGTATAATCCTTTGGTGACCCGGCGGCCGGACGACCTCGATGAGCCCCGATGACCCAACCCCCGCAGAGGCAAGATGAACTAGACAAGTCTCTGGGCCCAGTATCGCCACGAGGTGGCGAACGATCCGATGCTGGCGTTGGCCCTGACCGCGGCCCTGGCGGCCCTGGCGATGACGCCGATCGCCTTCGCGGTCCTCGGACGTATGGAATGGTTCCAGGCGAGGCGAGGCCGGGTCCTTCAGCGGCCAACATTCGCCTCGATCATCGTTGGGATGATCCTCGTCATGGGCATCCCAGCCATTTTCTCGGCGATGGTGCTGAAGAGCCGGTCGTTCGACAAGAATCGGTATGAGTACGACCCGAACAAGCGATGGTCAGTTCTGGAGCAGGGGCGATCGTTGAAGGACGTCCAGGAGGCCGACGCCGCCGTTAAGCGCGAGATGGAACGACTGGCGACCGAGCGAAAAAACCTGGTCGAGAACGTGAAGAAGCTCGACGAGCAGATGCTGGCGCTGAGGGCGG
>DAHZZC010000483.1 GCA_027435495.1 Planctomycetales bacterium | reverse complement strand
CCGCGAACGTCACTCCGCTGATCGAGGTCACCAGATCGATCCGATGCGGGGGATATCCAAGCTGGATGATCGTGCCCCGCTCCAGAAAATCCCCGAGAGTCAGGCCCAGACTGCCAAAGCCGAACTGGACCAGGACCTCCTGCAATCTGGCCGCGTTCTCCAGCGAGGCTTCGATGAAGAGGTCGATGTCGCCGGTCGTCCGGGGGAAGCCGTGATAAGCGACGGCATAGCCGCCGACGATGAGATAGCGAACATCATGAGAATTTAATAATTCGATAAACTCTCGCAAGTGTTTCGGAAGTCGCATTCTCGGCTCTCCCCGGCGACTGAAGGTTCAGTTCGCAGAGGATTCCCAGGCGCTGTTCGGGCGTCAGCTTCCGGTAGTGGTCCCTGTCGCCGCGATCACTCTCCTCGAACGATTTGAAGATCCGAACCACCTTCTCCATGAAAGGTTCTCCGCGGAAGAGCACGGTCCGTCAAGCCGACGCGGTGGCGGATCGTGAGAGCCTCTCCTGGATCATCCGACCGCAATCCGAGACGGACCACGCGATCCCGGACCGTCTGGAAAGCGAGCGGGGCTTATTTCCGGCCGAGTTTATCCACATCTCACGCGTAAATGCAAAACAATGAGAGATCCCGAGGTGGCTCGCGCCACCCCGGGAGCCGCATTCTTCGGTGGCGATCACGAGCATCCCATGCTGTTGCCGCAGTTGAAGCAGCGGTAGCAGGTGCCACAGCGAACGGTCAATGCGCCGCAGTTGTCGCAGGGCGGGGCGTCGCTCTGGAAGTGGGCGAACTGGCGGTCCTGCTCGCCGAGGCCCGCCCCCACGCTCAGTTCGCCGGCAGCCAGTCGCGATTCACTCGACTCGGGGGGAGCCGAGTGGTGGCGGCTCGTCCCCATCTCGGCCTCGGCGTGCTCCAGGTCGGCGATGGTCGCGGTCCGGTGGCCGTTGACCTTCAGCACCGGCATCACGGGCGTGGGCTCGGGCTCGGGGGTCGACCGCTTCGGCGCGTTTGCCTCGCGGTAGCCGGGGATGAACTCCATCCCCATCCACCGGAAGATGTAGTCGGCGATGCTCTTGGCGATCGGGATGTCCGGGTTCTTCGTGAAGCCCGCGGGCTCGAACCGGCTGTGGGCGAACTTGTTGACAAAGACCTCGAGCGGGACCCCGTATTGCAGCCCGATCGAGATCGCCGTGCCGAGGACATCCATCAGTCCGCCGATCGTCGAGCCCTCCTTCGCCATCGTGATGAAGAGCTCGCCGGGGCGGCCGTCGGGGTAAAAGCCGACGTTGATGTATCCCTCGTGTCCCTGAATGTCGAACTTGTGCGTGAGGCTCCGCCGGGTGTACGGCAGGCGCTCGCGTCTCGGCTGGCCGGCCGTCGGCACGGGAGCGGGGGCCGGGTCGATCGAACGCGCCACCACACCGGCCTCGGACGCCGGCGCGGGCGAGGCGGCCGACTCCTTCGACGATTCCGACTTGGTGCTCACGGGCTGGCTCCCCTTGGAACCGTCACGGTAGATCGCCAGGGCCTTCAGGCCCATCCGCCACCCCTCGAGGTAGGCGTCGCGGATCGCCTCGACGGTCGCCTCGGCCGGCATGTTCACCGTCTTCGAGATCGCACCCGAGAGGAACGGCTGGACCGCCGCCATCATACCGAGGTGGCCCCGGAAGTGGATGCTCCGGCCCCCCTGCGGCGGTGCGAAGGCACGGTCGAAAACCGGGAGGTCCGAGTCCTTCAGCCCGGGCGCGCCCTCGATGGTGTCGTTCGCGTCGATGTGGTCGAGAACGCTGCGAATTTGAGGCTCGTCGTACCCGAGCTTCTTCAGCGCCATCGGGACGGTTCGATTGACGATTTTGAGCATCCCGCCGCCGGCAAGCTGCTTGTACTTCACCAGGGCGATGTCGGGCTCGATTCCGGTGGTGTCGCAGTCCATCATGAACGCGATCGTTCCGGTCGGGGCCAGGACGGTCACCTGGCTATTCCGATAACCGTGCTCGCGGCCCGATTCGAGGCACTCCGCCCAGATCGACCGGGCCGCCTCGACCAGATCCGCCGGCGCCGAGGCGTCGATCCCCTCAATGGCGTCGCGGTGCATCTCCATCACGCGGAGCATCGGCTCGCGATTCACCGCGAACCCATCAAACGCACCGACGTGCGCCGCGTGCTCCGAACTGGTCAGGTACGCCTGCCCGTGCATGATCGCCGTGATCGCCCCGGCCAACCCACGCCCCTGTTCCGAGTCGTACGGCAGTCCCGACGCCATGATCAGGCTGCCAAGGTTCGCGTAACCCAGCCCGAGCGGACGGAACTTGTGGCTGTTCGCCGCGATCTTCTCCGTCGGGTAGCTCGCGTGGTCGACCAGAATCTCCTGCGCCGTGATGAAAATCCGGCACGCCGCCCGGAACCGCTCCACGTCGAACCCGCCGTCGTCCCGGACAAACTTCATCAGATTGATCGACGCCAGATTGCACGCCGAATCATCAACGAACATATATTCAGAGCAAGGGTTAGATGAATTGATGGGTGCAGTATTTGGGCAGGTATGCCAGCGCTGGATGGTGTCTTCGTACTGGACGCCGGGGTCGCCGCAGAGCCAGGTTCCCTCGGCGATCTTGTCGAGGAGGGTGCGGGCCTTGTAGGTGTCCATCGGGCGGCCGGTGGTGACGGAGCGGGTGGTCCAGTCGGCGTGGGTCTCGGCGGCGCGGAGCAAGGCGTCGGAGCATCGGACCGAGAGGTTGGCGTTCTGGAACATCACCGAGCTATACGCGGCGCCGTTGAAATTGGCCTCGTATCCGGCCTGGATCAGGGTTTGAGCCTTTTTTTCCTCGTTGGTCTTGCACTCGATGAATTCGAGGATATCGGGGTGCCAGCACTTGAGGGTTTGCATCTTGGCGGCGCGTCGGGTTTTGCCACCCGACTTGATCACGGAGGCGATCGCATCATAGACCCGCATGAAGCTGACGGGCCCCGAGGGCTTGCCGCCGCCGGAGAGCTTCTCGCGGCTGGATCGGAGGGTCGAGAGGTCGGTTCCGGTCCCCGAGCCGAACTTGAAGAGCATGGCCTCGCTGGTCGCCAGCTTCATGATCCCTTCCATGTCGTCGCTGACGCTCTGGATGAAGCAGGCCGACGACTGGGGATACTCGTAGGCGCTCTCGGCCTTGGTGACGGTGCGGGTCTCCTCGTTCCACCGGTAATTGTTGGCCGGTCCGGCGATCCCATACTGATGATAAAGCCCGACATTGAACCAGACCGGCGAGTTGAACGAGCCGTGCTGGTGCAGGCAGAGCGCGGTCAGCTCGTCGTAGAAGCGGTCGGCGTCCTCGGTGGTGGCGAAGTAGCCGTCGGCCTTGCCCCAGTCGGCGATGGTCCGGGTCACCCGGTCGACCAGTTGCCGAACCGAGTATTCCCGCTTCCCATCCGCCGGAC
>DAHZZC010000482.1 GCA_027435495.1 Planctomycetales bacterium | reverse complement strand
GGCGGATCCGCGACGACGTCGGCCTGCCCTGCGTCCTCCGTCCGAGCTTTACCCTCGGCGGCTCCGGCGGCGGGATCGCGTACAACCGCGAGGAATTCGACCGAATGGTCACCCGGGCGCTCGAGCTCAGCCCGGTGCATTCGGTCCTGATCGAGGAATCGGTCATCGGCTGGAAAGAATACGAGATGGAGGTCATGCGCGACGGCGCCGACAACGCCGTGATCGTCTGCTCCATCGAGAACTTCGACCCGATGGGCGTCCACACCGGCGACAGCATCACCGTCGCCCCGGCCCAGACACTCACCGACAAGGAATATCAGCGGATGCGCGACGCCTCGCTCGCGATCCTCCGCAAGATCGGCGTCGAGACCGGCGGGTCGAACGTCCAGTTTGCCGTCGATCCGCAGACCGGCCGGATGATCGTTATCGAGATGAACCCGCGGGTCAGCCGGTCGAGCGCCCTGGCGAGCAAGGCGACCGGGTTCCCGATCGCCAAGATCGCCTCCAAGCTCGCCATCGGCTACCGGCTCGATGAGATCCGGAACGACATCACCCGAGAAACGCCCGCCTGCTTCGAACCGACGATCGATTACGTCGTCACCAAGATCCCGCGCTGGGCGTTTGAAAAATTCCCCGAGGCCGATCCGGTCCTCACCACTCAGATGAAGTCGGTCGGCGAGGTGATGGCGATCGGCCGGACGTTCAAGGAGTCGCTGCAAAAGGCCCTGCGCGGGCTGGAGGTCGGCCGGTTCGGGTTCGGCTGCGACCCCAAGGACACCTGGGGAACGCCCAGGCAGCCAGGCGAGCACGAGATCAAGTCTCGTCTCGCAACGCCGAACGCCGATCGGATCTGGGCGATCCGCCACGCCCTGCTGGCCGGGTTCACCGTCGAGCAGGTTTACGAACTCACCGGGATCGACCCCTGGTTCCTCGCCAACCTCGCCGAACTGGTCGAGATCGAGGGACGGCTCCGAGAGGTGGCCAGCCTGGATGACGCCTCGGATGAACTCATCTGGGAGGCGAAGCGGAACGGATACTCCGACCGGCAGCTCGCGACGATCTGGGGGACGATTGAGGGCGAGGTCCGCCGCGACCGCCAGCGCCGGGGGATCCGACCCGTCTTCAAGCTGGTGGATACCTGCGCCGCCGAGTTCGAGGCCGTCACGCCTTACTATTACTCGACCTACGAGCGCGAGGACGAGGCGCGCATCGGCGAGAAGCCCCGCGTGGTGATTCTTGGCGGGGGTCCGAACCGGATCGGGCAGGGAATCGAGTTCGACTATTGCTGCTGCCAGGCCGCCTTCGCGCTCAAGGCCGACGGCTACGAAGTCGTGATGGTCAACTCGAACCCCGAGACCGTCAGCACCGATTACGACACGTCCGACCGGCTCTTCTTCGAGCCGCTCACCGTCGAGGATGTGCTGAATATCTGCGAGCGGGTCGAGCCGATGGGAGTGATCGTGCAGTTCGGCGGCCAGACGCCGCTGAACCTCGCCCGGGCGCTCGAGGCGGCGGGGGTCCCGATCATCGGGACCAGCCCCGAATCGATCGACCTGGCCGAGGATCGCGAACGGTTCCGCCTGGTGATCGAGCGGCTTGGGCTCCGCCAGCCGCCGAACGCCTCGGCGACCACCACCGACGAGGCCCGCCGGATCGCCGATCGGATCGAGTATCCGGTGGTCGTCCGGCCGAGCTTCGTCCTGGGCGGCCGGGCGATGGAGATCGTCTACGACGAACCGAGCCTCGACCGATACATGGCCGAGGCCGTCGAGGCCAGCCCCGAGCATCCGATCCTCATTGACAAGTTCCTCGAAGACGCCTCCGAGGTGGACGTCGACGCCGTCTGCGACGGCGAACGGACGATCGTCGGCGGCGTGATGGAGCACATCGAGGAGGCCGGGATCCACTCGGGCGACAGCGCCTGCGCGATCCCCCCGTTCTCGCTCTCCGCCGAGATCGTCGCCCGGCTCAAGGAGCAGACCTACGCGCTGGCCGAGGCGCTGAAGGTCCGCGGGCTGATGAACATCCAGTTCGCCGTGAAGAACGGGGATATCTACGTGCTCGAGGTCAACCCGAGAGCCTCGCGGACGGTTCCGTTCGTCTCGAAGGCGACCGGGCTGAACCTGGCGCAGGCGGCGGCCCGGGTGATGGTCGGCAAGACGCTGGCCGAGCAGGGGATCACCTCGGAGATCGAACCCCGCTGGGTTTCGGTGAAGGAATCGGTCTTCCCGTTCGCGAAGTTCCCGGGCGTGGACATCGTCCTCGGGCCCGAGATGCGGTCGACGGGCGAGGTGATGGGGATCGCGCCGGACTTCCCGGCGGCGTTCGCCAAGAGCCAGGTCGCGGCGTCGTGCCGGCTGCCCGACGGGGGCACGGCTTTTGTCAGCGTGGCGCCCAGGGATCGCGCGGCGGTGGTGCCGATCGCTCGGCGGCTCTCGGCGATGGGCTTCCGTCTGCTGGGGACCGAGGGGACCTCGCAGGCGCTGCATGCCGAGGGGATCGACGTCGAG
>DAHZZC010000481.1 GCA_027435495.1 Planctomycetales bacterium | reverse complement strand
TTGGCGATCGGCTGGGTGAAGCTGTTCCCCCAGCCCGGCATCTGGAGCGCGGTACCCATCTCCTCGACGAGATCCTGCTTTGTCTTCCGCCAAAGCAGGAGCCGGTCGGCGAGTGAGTGGTCCAAATCTCGGCGGAGGTCGAGCAGTTCCTCCTGGCGAGGCTCTCGGCGGATCAGATGGCGGTCTCGCCCTAGCTTCATCACGGCCGCGATCGCCGCCCAGTTGACGATCCCGACAGCCTGGTCAAAGATTTCGCCGTCGAGCTTCCGCACGGAGGTTGCAAGACGAACCCTGTGGGCCTCGCTGAGGTCATCGGCGATCCGGTCGATCAGCAAGCGGCGTTCGACGCCGATGACCTCGCCGACCGTGGCAACCGCCCGTTCGATGGCGGAAGGTTTCGGGGCGAGGAGGTCGGGGCGATCGCAGAGAAATCCTGCCTCAACCATCCGGCGCGACGCCTCGCTCACGAGCGCGGAGACGTCGTCGGGCAAAACCTGGACCGCAAGCCGGTCGGCGTGTGGTTTCGCCAGCGATTCGATCAATGAAGCTCGTTCCTGGGCGGTCGGCTTCCGCGCTATGGACCCTGGTTCGAGCCTTCTCAAGATCTCGTCGATCGCCTCGCCCACGAGCGCGCGGCCCAACTCGGGGCGGTCTTCCGCGAGTCCTCGCAACGCAAGACTGCGCAGCACCTCGTCGACACGACTCGCAACGTTCATGGCGATTTCCTCGACCATCGTCCTGGCATCGGCGTCGGACGGGCGATCGAGGAGACCGCGGTCAATTAACGCCTCCAACGCCGTTCGAGCCTGGACTGTGGCGTCCTCATATCGGAGCTTGCGCCGGGGCCATGCGGAACGGTCACGGAGGTTGATGATCGTCTCAATCATGTCGAGCGGCGAGGGGTCGGTCGGCGTCTCGGCGCGGCCGGCCTTACCGACCACCTGCCAGACCTCGGGGAACCCGCGCAGGATCGCATCGCGGATGCGAAGATCGCGAGTGGACTCGGCAATCGAGGCGCGCGGGACCGTTGTGGGCATATCCATGATCGAGCCCTCGTCGAGGTCGGGCATGAATTCACGTCCAAGCCTCGAAGCGGAGACCCATCCCAGCCCGAGGATCACCGCAAAGAGCCAGCAGACCAGGGTCGTCCGCCCGAGCAGCCAGGCGAGCATCGGCTTGAAGACGTTGATCATCGTCCGGACAAACCAGTTCTCCTCCTCGGATTTGATTCGGCCGCGGAGGAAGATGGGAATCAGCGCCGGCACAAGCGTAATCGAGAGGACCGCGACGCCGACGAGGGCAAACGTCTTGCTCCAGGCGAGCGGGTGGAACATCTTCCCCTCGCGGCCCGAGAGCGCGAAGACAGGAAGGAACGAGAGAATCGTGATCACCACCGAGAAGAAGATTGGGCGGCCGACGGTCCGGCACGCCTTCACGATGATCTCGGTTGTATCCCCGTGGATGCGTTCGCGGCCGAAGTGTCGCGTGAGGCGGTGCGCGGAGTTCTCACCCATCACAACTGCCTGATCGATCAGAATCCCGACCGAGATTGAGATTCCCGCCAGGCTCATGATGTTCGACGAGACGCCGAACAGCCGCATCATCAGGAAGCTGGCGAGGATCGCCATCGGGAGCGTCACGGCGACGACGAAGGCGTTGCCGAGGTGCCCCATCACCAGCAGGATCGCGATCGTGCAGACGATCAGCTCCTCGCGGACGGTCCCGCTGACGGTCTCGATCGCTCCGTGGATGAGGGGGGTCCGGTCGTAGAACGGGACGATCCGAACGCCCTCCGGCAATCCCGCGCGGAGAATCGTGATCTTCTGCTTAATCCGCCGCGTGACTTCCAGTGGGTTCTCGCCGTACCGCATCAGAACGACCCCGCCGACAACCTCGCGGCCGTCCTTCTCCAGGACACTCCGCCGGAAAGCCGGGCCAAGCTGGACGGCGCCCAGGTCGCCCACGCGGATCGGCGTCCCGTCCTTCCTCCGCGAGACGACCGTCTCCCGGATGTCGTCGAGGTTCTCGATCCAACCGATCGACCGGATCAGGTACTCGGCGTTTCCCCGGTGGATCACCCGCCCGCCCACCGACGAGTTCGACCGCGCCACCGCCGCGTCGACCTCGCCCAGGGCGATCCCATAGGCGCGCAGCTTGTTCGGGTCGAGGTCGATCTGGTACTCGCGAGGCGCCCCGCCGACGGAGGCGACCTCGGCCACGCCCGGGACGCTGTTGAGCTGGTAGCGGACGTACCAGTCCTGGATCGATCGCAGCTCGTCGAGAGTTTTTCCCTCGCCCTCGACGGTGTACCAGAAGATCTGGCCGACGGCGGTGGCGTCGACGGCGAGGTAGGGTGTCACGCCGCGAGGCATCTCGGGGGCGATCGTCGTGAGCTTCTCCAGGACCCGCTCGCGGGCGAAGTAATAGTCGGTCGCCTCGTCGAAGATGATCGTCACCATCGCGAAGTTGAACTAGCTCGACGATCGGACCACCTTTACCCCGGCGAGCCCCTGGAGCCTCGACGTCAGCGGATAGGTGACCTGGTCCTCGATCTCCTGCGGGCTCCGGCCCGGCCAGTCGGCGAAGACGATCACCTGGTTCTCGGAGAGGTCGGGGATCGCGTCGACGGGCATCGTCCGCATCGCGCGCACCCCGGCCACGGCCATCGCAATCGCGGCCAGTATGACCACGTATCGATTGCGGATCGACCATTCAATGATCGATTCAATCATGAGTATCTCCCCCGTGGGGGCCGTGCGAGGCCGCGACAGTCGAGGGGTTCAGGCGGCTCTCAGCATCGATCAGGAACGCGCCCCGAGCCGCGACCTTCTCGCCCGGCTCGAGCCCTTCGAGGACCGGGAATCGGTCGATGACCCTCGGGCCGAGTACGACCGAGCGCCCCTCGTAGACACCGGGCGCGGCCTCGACGTAAACGACCTTCCGCGTCCCGGTGTCGATCACCGCCGACTCGGGAACGGAAAGGACCTGGTCGGCTGGCGGCGGCTCGATGCGTGAGAGATACGAAGCCGGGCTCGCCTTCAGCTTGGGCGGGCAGGCGCCGCAGCAGGTCCAGACTTTCCGTCCCGCAACCTCGACAGGGATCGGATCGCCCATTGAGCCGAGCTTGGCCCGCGTCACCGGGCAGTTCTTCTGCTCGGCGACGGTCAGTTCGTGGCCGTGGTTTGTCGGGAATTCCGCCAGCCGGGCGCGGAAGGCGGATCGGTTGGCGACCGGGGATTTCAGCGTCATCGTGGCGAACATCCCCGGGCGGAGTGATCGGCCTGTGTTCTCGACGTCGAAACGGACCTCGACCGTCCGCGTCTCGGAGTCGAGCATCGGCTGGATGAAGGCGACCGAACCGCGGAAGGCCTGGCCAGGGAACGCTTCCACCGTCGCCTCGACATCCTGCCCCTCGCGGATCCGACTGAGCTGATGTTCGTAGACCCGGCCCCGGATCCAGACCCGGCTCAGTTCGGCGATCTCGAACATCGAGAAGCCCTCTGGGACTTCCTGACCCTCGACGACGTTTTTCTTGACGATCGTCCCGCCGATCGGAGCGAGGATCGGGATAATCGCGTCGCCTTTCCCCTTCGCCAGGATCTCATCAATCTGCGCCTGCTGGAGGCCCCAGCGCCGGAGCTTCTCGGCGGCCAGGCGAACAAGATCACGGCGGTCGCCGAGCAGTTCAAGGGCGGCGGCGGACGCCCGGCCGGACTCCGCCCGGGCTCGGCGGAAGGCCGTAAGAAGTTCCTCGATCGCCTGGTGCAACTCGGGACTATAGAGCTCGGCGAGAGGGTCGCCGGCGCGGACTTCCTGGCCGGTGAAGTTTGCGTGCAGTTTCTCAACCCGGGACTTCCCGGCGGCCTTCGAGACGATCGTGGCGAGCCGTCGCTCGTCGAAGCCGACATCGCCGACTGTCGTGATCGTCTCGGAGATCGCCGCGTATCCGACCTCCACCGTACGGATCCCCGCCTGCTCGACCTGCCCAGGCGTCAGGGCGACGCGGGCGATCGCGCCCTCGCCGAGCGGCTCTGGCTCGCCCTTCTTGCGGCGGGCCAGCGGCATCCCACAGATCGGGCAACTACCCGACTCGCCCTGCACGACCTGCGGGTGCATCGGGCAGTAGTATTCGATCCCGGACGCCGACACAACGTTCGCCGACGCCGGACGGTTCCACTTTTCAAAGCGGTTCCAGAACATCTCCCAGTTGGCGAAGACCCAGCCAGTCACCGCCATCAGGGCGATGAACCGGAGCCGCAATTCCACCACCTTGATGACAAGTCGGATCCTCTGCCATCGCGAGGCGGACGTCGAACGATCATTGGCGGACATGGATCCTATCCCCCACACCGGCCCGCTATCTCACGAGGCCCGACCGGCGAGAATCAATGAACGTGGAATCGGCGCAACACGATCGAACGCGGCGTGGGGGTCTCAGGTGAGAAGGCGGGAAGTGCAGAGGAAGATCGGCGCCCTCGGCGAGCTCTCGTTCGGCAAGGCTAGCGGTCGAAGGATTCTCACGATCAGGGGCGAGTTCGTCCTGACGAAGGTCCGTCCGCGGTCGTGATCGGTGCGATGGTCAGGCGCAGCCGACCGCGGTTTCGAGGCCGGCGAGGAAGGCGCATCGGAACGGCAGTCGCAGCGATCCGAGGAGGTCTGGACCTCGTTCCGGTCAGGCAATCCAGCGGCAGGCCTCGATTCGCTCGAACCGCAGCAGCAGTCCGATCCGGCACAGCAGGCTGGGATATCCCCACCCATCGAGCAGGCCGACACACTGCCCGAGAGCGAAAGCATCATCGCTGTCGCCGCCGCGAGCATCAGGATTGATCGGAGATGGAATCGAAGGGTCTTCATCGCGATCGCGAAGCGGTGTTTACCTGACTTACCACCGTGGGGATTATACGATGGGCCCGCCCCTTGACAATATGCAGTACCGTAGGGACATAGGGAAGTGAGGATGCAGGTCAGCTTTCGCAGCCAGGGAAGTGGCTGTGGAAAAGTCCATAACGAGAGCCCGCCGATTCTGCGCCACAACTCTCGTTGCCGCCGACCCGCCGGCCTCGATCGTTGAACTGGCATTGGCCCGCTTGCGGGTTTCGATTAGAGTCCGCACGCCATGCCGACTCGATCACGGACGACTCGAGGACCCGAACTGCCATGAGACGAGCCCAATCTCTGCCTCCGTGCACCCGGCGGTTGTCGAGGGCGGCCACGCTCCTGGTGCTCTCGATGGTGGTGGGCGGGTGCCAGCAACCCCCCACCTACTTCAACTTCGGCACCGGCCCCTCGTGCGTGCCGGTCGTTCCTTCGCCTTCGGGATCGGTCAACAGCAACGTCGGCGACCCGCCGACCGAGGTGATCGAGGGCGGGACAACGTCGGTGGAGGTCCCCAACCGGACCACGACCGTCGTCGGCGGCGAGTCGACCGGTCGCGTGGTGGTCAGCGAGCCGCAGACCCGCACCCGGACCGCCTGGCGAAGCAGTAGCGATCCCGACTCGCAGATTGCCACAAGCGTCGAAGGCGCCTCGAGCCCGGTGAGCAGCTCGACCGTCGTCCGGTGATCGATCCTGTCCAGCGGTCACCCTTCCCGATCGCCGTAGAATGGGACGAGCATCCTCGCAAATCGCGGGAGCGTCCCCATGATCGACCGAAAAACCGCCATTCTCCTTACTCTGGCGACATCGCTTGCCGCTCTTCCCCAACTCGATGCCGGTCCAGGCGCCGCCGGTCGAGGCCCCCGCCCGACGCGAACCGCCCATCCCATTCTGGCCAGTGCCGATTATGTGATCATCGTCTGGTATCGCCTCGACGATCCCCTGGGTACCTTCCGCTACCAGTCTTACAACGTCCAGAAGGGGGAATTCACCCCAGCCGTCGACGCCTGGCTCGACCTCCTTCACCATCGGTTCCCCCATTACGAGGCCCGCGCGCTGCCGGTCGACCTGGACCACGAAGAAGGAGAAACCGAGAAACTCAAGGTTGGCTCGGTGATCCGCCGCGAACTCCTCCTGGCCGCGGCCCGCTCCGGCGTCATCCTCGGCGGCCCAATCTCGACCCGGCCCGCTCTCGACACGCAAACGTCCCGGCCGTTCCATTCCTTCGAACCCCCCAAAACCCCAGGTGCGGGCGGCTCAACCTCGATCAACCCCGTCACCCCGCCCATGCCCTTCCCCATGCCGTATGTACGACCTCATCCCTGATCTGGCGGATACAGCCCATCCCGATGCTTAATTAACGTAAAATCTGTCCTGGCAAGAAAATCGGGATGAAGGCGGAGAAATGCGACTTGACCCTTTTCGGGGGAACGGCTACGTTTCGCCCTGATGTCGGGGACCTAGCCCGACGGTCGGCCGGCACGCAGGGACGCGATCGGTCGAAGCATTGCAGATGGCCCGCACCGGTTCTCGGGCGTGGGTCCGGGGGTTCTCCCCGACGTCAGCGCAAGGAGGCAGGTCCGATGCGGCGAAAGCTCCCCGGGCGCGGTGGTGCCCTCTTCCTCGCAATCGCGATGGTCATGCTGGCCGTGGCACCGTCACCGGCCGCGGTCGGGCCGTCGTCAAAGCGGAAGAAAGAACGGCCGCCGAAGATCCAGGAGACCGTCGGCGACCTGGCTTACGTCGTTTCCAGCGGCGAGATCATCGTCGAGGGAGTGGGCTTGGTCACGGGGCTGGAGAACACCGGCGCCGACTCGCCGCCCTCGGCCTACCGGAAGGCACTCGTCGACGAGATGACAAAGGCGGGGGTCGAGCATGCCGAGCGGTTGCTCGCCAGCCCGCAGCTCTCGATTGTGATGGTGCGGATGGTGATCCCGATGGGTGTCGGTCCGCGTGACCCGATCGACGTGCAGGTCCAGGTTCCGCCAGGCTGCCCGACAAAGAGTCTGGCCGGAGGTCATCTGATCGCCACCCGACTTTACGCGGTCGCCCGTGGCGGCCACGGTGAGACCTTCCGCGACAAGGAAATAGCGATCGCCCGCGGACCCGTGATGATTGGGAGCGTCGCCCGGCCCGATGACCCCAAAATCGGCCGGGTTCTCGGCGGCGGGCACGTCTTGAAGGAGAACCCCTTTCACCTCGTCATCAAGGAGAGCCGCGAGGGTTATTACACCGCCAAGCTCCTCGAATCGGTCGTCAACGCCCGGTTCCACCAGCCCCGAGACGGCCACCAGAAGGGGATGGCGACTGGCAAGACCCCGCGCTACCTCGTCCTGGATGTCCCTGCGCTCTACCACGAAAATCAGGCCCGATTCTTCAAGGTTGTGCAGTCGATCCCGATGATCGACGGTCCTGAGCTTCGCGTCCGACGCACGGCCGAGTGGGGCAAGGAACTGCTCGACCCTAAGACCGCCGGGTCGGCCGCCGTGAAGCTCGAGGCTCTTGGCAACGGCTCGATCGACGCCCTCAAGAAGGGCCTCGAGAGCAACGATCCTCGCGTCAAGTTCTTCTCCGCCGAGTCGCTGGCCTACCTGAACGAGACCGCGGGCGTCGAAGCGCTCGGCGAGGCGGCTATTAAGCTGCCCGAGTTCCGCCCTTATGCCCTGGCGGCCCTGGCTGCTCTCGACCAGTCGGCCTCGCACATCGTGCTCCGCAAGCTGATGGACCAGCCCGACATACTCGTCCGCTATGGTGCCTTCAGCGCCCTGCGAACGCTTGACCCCTCCGACGGCTACCTCGGCCGCGTCGGGGTCCTCGACGCGCCGAAGGTCGAAGAGGACGACGAACCAGCCGGCGACGCGATGGCGATGGAGATCACCGCCGCTGCTCGGCGCCGGCTCCGTCCCGACGACCCGTTCGCCCTCTATCTGGTCGACTCCGACGGTCCGCCCATGGTCCACGTCTCGCGCACCCGACGCAGCGAGATCGTCGTCTTCGGCCGCCGGCAGAAGCTCCTACCGCCGATCGTCCTGGACCAGGGCGAGGTCATGGTCAACGCGAGCGAAAACGACGAGGTGGTCGAACTGAGCAGGATCGTTCCGGCGACATCGGGCGAATCCGACGTGAAGGTTCGCTCCTCGCTCGAGGTGGCCGAGGTAATCCGTCGGGTCGCGAACCTGGGCGCCACCTATCCGCAGATCGTCGGCCTGCTGGAGAAGTCCAGCAAGCAGAAGAACTTGCCGGGTCTCCTCGTGATCGACGCGGTCCCGGTCGCGGGCCCGACCTACCTTGAGGCGATCGCCGGTCTTGAGAAGCCGAAGAAGGACGACGCGATCGACCGGACCTCGGGCGATGCGCAGTGGTGGCAGCGGCTTCCCGGCCTGCGCCTCCTCCGCCGCGACCACGATACGAACCCAGCCCCAATGCCCTCGGCGCCTTCAACCGCGAAGGCGAACTCCGCCCCGGCCGCCGAACTGCCACCGCTTCCGGAGGCTCCGGCCCCCAGCACCGGGACCGCGACGGCCACCGGCCCCCGGCGGGATGAGGCCGTCAAGCAGACCGCTGGTAGTTCGACAACCCCGGCCGTGAATCCGGCCGAGGCGTCGTCGTCGCCCTCGCCAGCAACCGGAGCCGGGACATCGTCTCCTCCGCGCCGTCGGTTCCTCGACTTCCTCCGGCGGGAGCAGGACTGACTTCAGTTTCGAGTCTTCGGAATCTGACCCGGTGACCGGCTCAGACAGAAGCCCAGAGGGCCGACGACTGCGGATCCTTTGCAGGAGGGGTTTCCAGCCCCGCACGGAATGACTTTCAGTCCCGGGTGGAGTAAGGATCGTCGGCTGGAGCTGGCACCTTCACGAGACCCGATCAGAAACCACGAGCAGGATGGTGCATGAGACGGAGCAATCGAGCCCCACGGTCCTCCGGGTGACCAAATCTGCTACCCACGGAAAACGGAAAATCAAGCTGGGGCCTCGCGACGGTCGGCGACCAGTCCTCACTCTGAGATGAGCTGACACCAGAGGATAATCTGAAGCCGCCCGCCCCCCGCCCGGGGCAGGATTCCTCCCCTCCCCGGGCGGCGGCCCTTCCTTTTTAGCGGTACCCCGACGAGAATCCGATTCACCGTTGGGACCGGCGCCGATCGACGCAAGTCGTTTGGTGAGTATGGGCTTCACAGACCCGACACCCTTCAGAACCCTCGCCAGCCGCGGACCAGCTTCGACCCCTCCTAAAGTCGCACGCCGTCCGGTTCGAAATATTAGTCTTGACGGAACTGCCCGGGGGCCGCGGGGTGGCGAGCGACACCCCCCGCTGCGACCGTCTCAGGTACGTCTCCCCCGCTTGCACCGCCGCGGGGGGCTCTCTGTGCTTGATCGGAGGGGAGTCGGGTTCCCATCCGCCACTCAAACCGCGGTCGAGCTCCGACCTCGGCAAGGACACGATGTCCGAGACCGGGGAAGGAAGCGACTTGCGGCTGATCAAGGACAAGGGCAAGTCGGAGCGACTTGGACGATGGACGCCTCTCGTGACGAGACGAGATGGGCTCGGTCTCCTTCGGGTGCCTGGCCCTCGCGATCGCCACGTCGAGGCGGAGCTATCTCCGCGCCGACATGGTTCCTATACGGAGGGAGGAGGAAACCTCCGTGGTCTCGCACCGAACTGGGCGAGTGGAGTCCTTGAGATGAAGAAAGTGTTTACAACCGGCCAGGTCGCGAAGATTTGCAAGGTCGCACCTCGGACGGTGAGCAAGTGGTTCGACTCGGGCCGCTTGCGTGGATATCGCATCCCCGGCTCGCAGGATCGTCGCATCCCGCGGGAGCACCTCCTGCGGTTCCTCAAGGAGCATGGAATGCCCTTGGGCGACCTGGAAGCCGAGGTTTATCATAAGGTCCTGGTCGTGGGCGCCGACGCCCCCCTCCAGGCTCTGCTTCGCGATCACCTGCGGGAAACCGAAGATTTCCGGATCGAGACGGCAGCCTCGGGATTTGAAGCCGGTATCCGCGCCGAAAGCTTCCACCCAGATGCCATCATCATCGATATGGCCCTCGGTCGGATCGAGGCCGGACAGATCGCACAAAATCTTCGCAAGAGTCCCGACCACCAGGGGACCATCCTCCTGGCACTGACCAGCGACGAACCGGGCGACGAGACCTTCGCGCTCGGGTTCAACGACGCCTTCAAGAAGCCGTTCGACGGAGCGCTTTTGGCCGAGCGTGTCCGCCGTCTGATTTCGCAGAAGAAGGCTGACGAGCCCTGAGCCGAGCCAATCCGGGCCGATTCGACCGACACGCGAGGGGAAAGGGCCAACCAACCGGCCACCCTCGAGTCACGGACCGAACCTCCCGGCGCCGAATAGCCCGCAACACGGACTCCACCGGAATGGATTCCGGACCCACGCGACCGACGAGCCCGGGCCCTCGCCCCGGCCGGCCACCAGGCCGGCCGCCGCGGAGGCTCGGGCTTGTTCGTTTTGATTCACAGGCCCGGAGATGAGGACCGGACGGACCGAGAGAGCAAAGCTCCCGCCAAGCCAGTTTCACGGTGAGGACCAACACAGAGGCTTCGGCCACTGACCACTGACCACTGACTACCGACCTGCACCCAGATAAAACCCTGGCTGCGTCGGCTGATTGTACCCAACGTTCTGCCAGGTGACCGAGAGTCGGTATTGCGGATTGTGCATCAGCGTGACGAGCCGGTGATCGGTCGGGATGGGAGTGGAATAAATCCGCAATTCTTGCCCATCCACGGTCCGCCAGAGCACTTCTTCGCGCCAGTCGCCGAGGATATCGGCGCAGAGGGCGGGGGTGGATTTGGAGCCGTTATTAGAGGCACAATCCTCGGCGACGAGCAACCGCGACTCGGACTCGCGGTTCCAGTCCCACTTGGAGATCCGGTTGCTGTCGAGCAGCTCGCGCAAAAGGTCGCCGTCCCACCAGACACCGAAGTTGCAGGATCGGGGCTTGTGTAGGGAGATGGTCTCACCCTTCACGTCCCAGAGCCCGGAGAGCCCGGGCCCCGAGGCCCACATCTCGTACCCTCGATGGCGAGGGTCAATGTCCATCGCGACGCCCCGCCCGACGTCTGGAGAGGGCTTGCTCCAGAGGACGCGACCGGTCCGGGCGTCGCGCAGCTCGACGCCGTGAGGATGGCTCGCCTTCTCGTGGATATCGAAGACTTCCAGCCCGGGGCGATCCGGATCAATGTCGGAAAGGTGCAGGGCATCGCCGTGGCCGAGGCCGGTGGTGTAGAGTCCCTTCCCGTCGTCGTCGATGCAGCAGGCACCATAAACGATCTCGTCGCGGCCGTCTCCGTCGACGTCACCGACGGCGAGGTTGTGGTTCCCCTGCCCGGCATACCTTCGGTTCGAGGGAGGGCCGGCGTCGCTGTCGAACGTCCAGAGGCGTTGCAACTTCCCATCCCGCCAGTTCCAGGCGACGAGGACGGTCCGGGTGTAATACCCGCGACACATCACGAAGCTGGGCCGCTCGCCGTCAAGATACGCGACACAGGCGAGGAACCGGTCGACGCGGTTGCCATAGTTATCGCCCCAACTGGAAACCTTCCCGCGCGGCGGGAGATAATCAACGGTTGCCAGTGCCCGACCGGTCCGGCCGTCGAAGACAGTGAGGTACTCGGGCCCGTCGAGGATGTAGCCCGAGGGATTCCGCCAGTCGCGCCCGGGATCGCCGATAACCTTACCGACGCCATCGGTGGTTCCATCGGCGGTCTTGCAAACGACCTCGGCGCGACCGTCGCCGTCGAGGTCATACACCAGGAATTGTGTGTAATGCGCCCCCTCGCGGATATTCTTCCCCAGGTGAATCCGCCACAGGAACGAGCCGTCGAGCCGATAGGCTTCGAGGATCGGCTCTCCCGTCGGGCCGCGCTGCGAGTTGTCGCGTCCTCGTGACGCCTGATGCAGGATGATCTCATAGCGCCCATCGCCGTCGAGGTCGCCGACCGAGGCATCATTCGGCGTGTAGCCTTCGGGCGTCTTGAGCGGGATGGAGATGTACCCCTTCGGAGCAT
>DAHZZC010000480.1 GCA_027435495.1 Planctomycetales bacterium | reverse complement strand
TTGGCGTAGCTCGCCGGGAGCCGCTGTCCCGCAAAGACGACCGGGCGCGGCATCGGCAGTTCCACCACTTCCAATGGCTCGCCGTCCTGGTCTCGGGCCGCCCGGAGCCGGTCGAGGTTTTCCCTCAGAGGCTCGTGATTCGGATCATCGGCGCTGGGCTCAACCACCGTGATCACCGTCCTCGGCCCGACGAACCGCGCCAGGTCGTCGATGTGTCCGTGGGTGTCGTCGCCGTGAATTCCGCGGCCGAGCCAGATCACGTGACGAACGCCCAGGTAATCGGCGAGCGCTCGCTCGGTTCCCTCCCGGCCGAGGCCGGGATTGCGGGCCTGCACTTCATCCAGCAGGCATTCCTCGGTGGTCAGGAGGGTCCCTTGACCGTTGACGTCGATGGCGCCGCCTTCCAGGACGATTCGCTTGCCCTGCTCGGTCCGGGGGACCCATCGGGGCAGGTCGAGCCATTTTGCGACCCGGCGGGAGAGCCGGCGGTCGTGAAAGTGGTTGGGATACTTGGCCCAGGCGTTGAACTTCCAGCCAACGAGCCCGACGGGCGGGAGGGTGTTGGTCTCGTGGTCCTTCCGGTCGCGGACGACGAAGGTGGGGCCTGAGTCGCGGAGCCAGACGCGATCGGTGGCCGCCTTGAAGAAGCGGACGCGATCGAGGTCGACGCCGCCGCGATCGAGGCGGTCGCCGGCGCGTCGACGCATCTCACCATCACGAACGACAATGTGGACGGACTCGGAACGCGAGAGCAGGCGGACGATTTCGACGTAGACCCAGGGGACGGGCGCGAACTTGCCAGGCCAGTCGTCGCGGTTGTGGGGCCAGGCGATCCAGGTGGCCGCGTGCGGCTCCCACTCGGCGGGCATCCGAAATCCAAGCTGGAGAGGAGTTTGTTCCATGGGCACCTGGGCCTCGGCTGGGGGAATCGGGCCGGAGCAAGGGCCCGGGCCCTTGCGTCGTTGGGACGCGCCCAAGGCTACCGATTTGGCACCCGGCCCGCCAGGGCTCGCCGCGAACCAGGGCGGTGGGATTGGTGTCCGCGGTGTAAGGCGGGACCGTGCGCCCTCGGAAGCGTGCTTGACACCCGCGCCGACGTCGCTAAAGTTTCACCGGTTTCGCATGGCTCCGCTCCATCCTCGAATCGGCCCTTCGCCCACGATGACGATCCCAGTGTCGCTCAGCGCGTCCGCACGTCGGACTCAGCCCCCTTCGATCAGCCACCTGATGCAGACGGCCCTGGAGAACCCGGAGATCGTCTCGCTGGCGGCTGGCTTCGTGGATCAGCAGACCTTGCCGGTCGAGCTTGTGGGGGAGATCGTCGCCGGGCTGGCTGCCGAGCCGGTCGAGGCACGTCGGTCTCTCCAGTACGGGACGACCATCGGCGACCACGCTCTGAGGGAACGGCTGGTCGCCCGGCTGGAACGCGAGGACGGACGCCCCGCGGGCTCTTGCAAGGAGGTGATCCCGAGGACCGTCGTGACCACCGGATCGGCGCAGTTGATCTACCTGGTCGGCGAGGCGCTCGTGGACCAGGGCGATATCGTCCTGGTCGAGTCGCCGACCTACTTTGTCTTCCTGGGCCCGATGGAGACGCGCGGGGCGCGGGTCATCGGCATCCCGGTCGATGAGGGTGGGCTGCGGCTCGATGCCCTGGAGGCCACGCTTGCCGGAATCGAGGCCGAGGGGCAACTCGATCGAGTCAAGCTGATCTACACGATCCCCGAGCACTCCAATCCCTCTGGGATCAGCCTGGCGGCCGACCGCCGCGGGCCTCTGGTGGAACTGGCGCGCCGGTGGTCGAGGTCGCACCGGATCTTCATCCTGGAGGACGCTGCCTATCGCGGGCTCTCGTTTGGAGCGACCGAGCCGCCCAGCGTCTGGAGCCACGACCGCGAGGGCGATACGGTCATCCTCGCCCGGACGTTCAGCAAGACCTTCAGCCCCGGCATCAAGCTCGGATACGGAATTGTACCGGAGGCCCTGATCGATCCGATCCTTTATACGAAGGGAAACCATGACTTCGGCTCGGCGCACTTCAACCAGCGCCTGGTCGAGCGGGCCCTGGCCAGCGGCGGCTACGATCGCCATGTCGCCCGGCTCAACGAACTCTACCAACGCAAGAGCAAGGTCTTCCTCGCGGCTCTCGACGACTCGCTGGGCGGTCTCGATTCCGGGATCTCGTGGACCCGCCCCGAAGGGGGACTCTTCGTCTGGATGACATTGCCTGAGGGGGTGGATACGGGCCTCGACGGGCCGCTGTTTCCGAGAAGTGTCCGCGAGGGAGTCCTCTACGTGCCGGGCGAATTCGCCTTCGCACCCGAACCCGCCCCTCGGCCGAAGAACCATATTC
>DAHZZC010000479.1 GCA_027435495.1 Planctomycetales bacterium | reverse complement strand
CTTCCCCGTCGCCGACGCGGTACACCGTCTGGCACTTCGGGCATCGAATCCGCGAAACCCGGGCATCATCCGGGATCGAGCCCCGGGCCTGGCATGACGGGCAAGTGACGACCCTCGCCATGAGGTTCCTCCCTTTTATGGAGACCCGAACTTCTCACGAGACGGGAATGAAAGGATCAGTTCACCGAAATGCGCGAGCCGGCTCCTGGAGAGATACCGGCCGACTCCCATCCGAACCATTCTACATCCTGGCGGCCGATCGCGTCTCGCGACCCGTCGCCGTGTTGAACGATCGTGCTCGCTATTTCAACAATCTCGATCGGGTGATGCAAGCAAGTCGTCCGGGATTCATCGAAGTTGGTCTGGCCGGGCGAACGTCCTTGAGCTGGAGACCAGTCGGCGGGATACTAAAGGGATCGTGATCGCCGAGGATCTGGCCGAGGTGCGGAGGTATCGGAAAATGCCCAGGGGTCCGTTGAAGAGTCTACTGGTCAGCATCGACCGCTCGAGCGACAGCACGCCCGCCATGGAGCTGGCGATGGCCTGGGCCCGCCGCTACGAGGCCGAGGTGATCGCGGTCGGTTTCCTCGACGAGTACAGTGTCGAGGTGGCGCAGGAGTACCTCCACCGGGAAGGGCTACTCGCCAGCGTGAACCCACCGCTGATCGACCGGATCCGCGGCGATTACCGCCGCGTCCTGGATGATTTCGCCGCCCGATGCGCCGAGAAGGGCGTGAGCTGCACCACGCCCGCGGAGGTCGCCCTCTCGATGGAGAGCGTCCTGTTTGAGGCCCAGCGACACGACCTTCTCGTGCTCGATGGCCTGAAGGTTCTGGTTCCTGGCTTCAAGGGCCCCTGGTCGCCGGACCTGGGCCGGGTTCTCAAGAACAGCCCGAGACCGGTCGTGCTGGTGCCCTTTGGGTTTCGAGTCGGCGACCGCTCCGAGATCGTGATCGCCTACGACGGCAGTCTTCAGGCGGCCCGGGCGCTTTATTTGTCGACGTTCTCGGTGCTCGAGCCCGAGGCCAAGGTCCACATCGTCAGTGTCGCCTCCGACCGGGCCGAGGCCGCTCGGGCAGCCGATCAGGCCGTCGCCTTCCTTCGGCTGCATCAGGTCGACGCCGCCCCTCATCCGGTCGAATCGAACAGGTCGCCGGCCGATGTGATTCTCGAACAGGCGGAATTGCTCCGTGCCGGACTGATCGTAATGGGAGCGTACGGCGAGCCGGTCCTCCGCGAATTCTTCCTGGGCTCGGTTTCGCGGACGATCATCGAGGAGAGCCGGATACCCATCCTGCTCGCCCACTGAACCGAGATCAAAAAGCGGACGGGCGCCCTCCCGGCGCCCGAATCCGTCGGCTCAGGCCGCGACGGTCTTCTTGGGGGCCAGTCGATCGAGCAGCCGCCGGTATCCCGGCAACGAGGCGATATCGTCCAGGTCCTCGGCCGACTCCAGATGCCCCAGCATCTGCTCCAGTTCCGAGCGGTGATCTTCGCCGTCGTAATCTCCTTCGTCGAGCATGATCTCGATGCTGGAGAGCGCGGCGTCGCGAGCTTCGGCGAAGCTGGCGTATCGGTCGAACTGATCGCCGTCGAAACGGCTCTCAGGGTCGAAGACCACGGTATCGACGGCGTCGATCGGTAGATGAACAAAAGGCTTGGAGAGTCTTTCCATCGGTCTGCCTGGTACTCGTTAAAATCCGTTAAAAGGACAGGGGGTCCTTCTACCTCATCAAGGGATACGCCCGCGACCTTCGCCCGGTTCGATGACGTCACGCAACTCTGACGCCCGAATCGCCGCCGAGTTCCCCGAAAGTCGACGGAACCGGCCTCGAGACTCGA
>DAHZZC010000478.1 GCA_027435495.1 Planctomycetales bacterium | reverse complement strand
GACCTGGAAGGCAAGCCGCACGTGATGCTCGACGAGCAGCTTGTTGGGCTGGTCGAGGCGACCCGGGTTCTCGACCTCGAACCGTCCCCCGAGGCGCCCGGTCGAAGGCCCGGCGAGGCGATGCCGGTGGTGGTCGCCAGCGACCGGAGCCACCGCTTCGGCGTGGTGGTCGACCGCTTCCTCGGCGAGCGGGATTTGAGGGTCTCTCCGCTCGACGCCCGACTCGGGAAGGTGCCGAACCTCAGCAGTTCGTCGGTCCTGGAAGACGGCTGGCCGGTTTTGATCGTCGACGTCGAGGACCTGATCCGATCGGTCGACAACCTGCTCTCGGGTCGACGCCTGGGCCGGCTGGGAGCGGAGGGGGCCTCGATCTCGGCCGCCGAGAGACCGGCCCACGCCGTTCGCCGCGTCCTGGTCGTCGACGATTCGATCACCGTCCGCGAGCTGGAGCGACAGTTGCTCGAAGGCCGAGGCTACCTGGTCGACACGGCCGTCGACGGTGTCGACGGCTGGAACTCCGTCCGATCGGGACGATACGACCTGGTCGTCAGTGATATTGATATGCCCAGAATGGACGGCATCCAGCTTGTCCGGCACATCAAGGACGACCCGAGGCTCCGGTCGATCCCGGTGGTGGTCGTCTCGTACAAGGACCGCGAGGAGGACCGGATCAAGGGCCTCGACGCCGGCGCCAACGCCTACCTGACCAAGAGCAGCTTCCAGGACAAAACCTTCCTGGCGACCGTCTCGGATTTGATCGGCGAGCCGAGGGGATGATCGGCCCGATGATCCTTTCATGAGCCCGGCGCCCTGGAGGGCCGCCATGCCGACGGCCGCGAAGCCGGCCTGGCCGGCCGCGGTCCAGTTCCACGGCTCGCGCGCCACAGACGAGGCCTCGAGCGCCTTCGATTGCCGGTCCGCCTCGGCCAGTTCCTCCTGGAGCCGTTGCTTGATCCCCTCCGGATCATGGCGTCGGGGCGGCTTGCGGAACGTCTTGCGACGGGCCGCCAGCGAGTCATCCTCGGGGATGGCCCCCTTCCAGTCGAGGGTGAAGAACCTGTCTGGGAGGTTCTGGTTGAACCTCACGGTCCCCAGGAGGACCGAGTAGGTCTCGAATCCGAGTACCCGCTCTACGTACTTCGGGCCGGGGAAGGGAAACACCTGGGTGATGCCTCGGACCGAGAACCAGTATTCGCGGCCGTCGGGACCGGGGATGCGCGCCAGGTCGATGTCCGCGGTTCGCATCCGGACCTGCTCGCCCTTGCGGAAATCGATCCGGAGGGGATGGCCGCCACGCTCCATGTCGATCCAGAACCGGACCGTCGGCCTGGGACGACGTGGTCAGGATCACCGCGAGGAAGAGGGATCGCATCATCCGCCTCCGCCACCCTGGGGCCCGACCCCAGCAGATCAGAACATTGTAGGAGGGAGCTCCGGCTCCCGACCTGGGCGCAGCATAAACGAGGAGTTAGGTGGATTGCCGGCTGGAGCCGGCTTCTCCAGGGCTGCGTCTGTCGGTTGGAGGTGATGTCCCTGCCGCGTTCAACGCCGGCTGGAGGCGGCTTGCAGAAGCCCGATCGAGCGGTCGATTGCGAAGGACGGGACCAATCGCCCATGTAGGAGGGTGCTCCAGCTCCCGACCCGGACGCAGCTTATTTCGGCGGCAAGAAAGGAGGGCTGGCTGGAAAGCCTGACCTCCTTGAGCTTCTTCTTTGCCGGCGTAATAGAATGGGCCGATTTCCACGATCGCGGTCACGAAGATCCTGGCCTTGCTTGAGTCCATCGACTTTCCTCCACGAAGGGTTCGATTCCCTCAATCGACCAGTTCGCCACCATTGCGGGTTCCCAGGCCCCTCCAGACGGCCTGAGTAATCGTCTCGCCGACGAATCGAACGGATGCATCCGCCATCAAGACATTGACGCCTCCTGGATGCTGACTGCGCGCCGTGGAGACACCGGTGGGAGTCTTGAGAGCACCTTGCAGGCAGTCCGGAATGATCCCGTTAGGAGCCTGCGCGTGGGTGTAGAAGGTGCGGTCCAATCCCTCCCAGAACCAGTGATCGCCAGCGAGGCGGAATCCGTCGTCGTCGAAGAACGGCCGGGCGGCGATCCGGCAGGCCATCAGCCCGTCGTCGGCCGTGCCGTAGATCCCGGTGCGGATGACCCAGTAGTCGCGATCGGGCTTCAGCGGTTGGCCGCCCGAGCCCCGGAGCCGCTCGCTGAACGCGGCCGTGTGCGAGAGGCCGTCGACCACCTGGGCGGGGCGAATGAGGCCCAGTTCCTGGAGCAGACCGTTCCCGCTGTCGGGATGCAGGTAGGATCGCGCCGGATACCCGCCGACCCCGGAATTCCCCCGATAGTTCGTCCCTCCGTCTTCAAAAGGGGCGCCCGCGTCCGAAGGGCAAAGGAAGAGCGCGATGCTCGCCGAGAGTGCCGTGGTATGGATCGCGGCGGCCCGGAGCTCGTCCGGTTCTGGTGGCGGATAGGCGATCGTCACCAGCGGACTCGCCCCGATCTCGAAGTTGATCCTGTTTTACAGGGGCACCTGGTCAATCATTGGCAGCAGACGTACATGGACGCTGAAGTTCCCGTAGTAGGTCACCGAATGGTAGCCTCGCCCATCGGCTCGACCCGCCGTCGTGGTCACTCCGATCGGATAACAGCGATTCGTATCCAGGTATGCCTGGAGGGCCAGGCCGATCTGGTGCAAATGGCTCTGGCACTTCGCCCGCCGGGCGCCCTCGCGGGCCGCCTGGACCGCCGGCAAGAGCAGCGCGACGAGAATGCTGATGATCCCGATCGCGGTCAGCAATTCGATCAGGGTGAATCCCCGATGATGCCGTCTCATGATTCGCCCCCTCCCTCGCCCGCGCCGGGCAGGTTGAGCACGCTCAACTCAACGGTGGACTGTTGGGGATGGAACTCACCCGTCGTATAGCCGGGATAAGCCATGCGGCTTGATATCGGAGATGAAGCTGGTTGCAAGCGGCTTTTGGATTTTGGGCAGGGCCTCTCGATCTGTCAACAAAAAATCCGCGAACTATTTTGAAAGTTTTCCGTCGCCAGGGCCGACGGCTCTCGTCGTCGCCAATGAAACGCAGGACACTTCGCCTGGCCTTCTTCGGGCCCGCGCGCGACACGGCCGAGGGCACCCTCTTCGGGGATGTCCTCGGCCGTCGAGGTACGATCCATCGAGCCGCCTGTGCTCGATCAGTACGAGTCGCTGGAGAGCACTTCCCCCGAGTCGGTCGAGCCCAGCGCCATCCAGGTCAACTGGTTGACCGTGCTCTTGATGAAATGGACCGAGCCGTCGGCGAACACCGCGTTGCAGCCGCCCGGATGGTTGCTGCTCGGGACGAAGATGTGGCCGAAGTCGATCCCGCAACCGGCCGAACAATCCCATCGGCATCCGGCGATCGGGAACTGCGGCGAGTTGGGCGGGATGATGATCGTCGTCAGGCTCAGGCCGGGCGAGCCGGTCTGCCACCGCAGGCCCCGGTCATCGTTCGTCCCTCCCTTGCCCGACTGGATCATCTGAACGCACTGCTGCGCCACCTGCATCACGCCCGGCAGGTTCTGCCTCGCGTCGTTGAGCAGCAGGGTATTCGGGACCGAGCCGAGCACTCCCGAGACATACGTCCGCCACTTTGTGGTTGACGTGCCGAATTGGCCTGTCAACGCCTCGACGAAGGCAATCGTGTTCGAGGTCCCGTCCGTCACCGTCGCGATCGAATACGCCGTCTGTTCGGGCGCGAAGATCCCGTTGGTCTGGTTCGACCAGGGGTTCGTCCCCGTCCCATAGTTTCCGTAATAATTGTTCAGGTGATCGGTCCCCGCGATCGCGTCCGACGGGCAGAGAAACGACTTCACCTTGACGTTCCAGACAGTCGCATTGATCTGGGCACCCGTGCCGTACCAGATGTTCCAGTTGAAGTTGCACGAGTTGTAAACCGGGGTCTGCTCCAAATAAGGCAGCATCAGCGCCAGCGAGCTGAACGTTCCCCACGTGGTCTGCGTTCCGACGTACGAATAGCCGATCGTGTTCCCCATGGGGAACGTCCCGACCGCCTGGTGATAGTTGTGAAGCCCCAGGCCGATCTGCTTCAGATTGTTGATGCACTGGCTCCGACGCGCCGCCTCCCGAGCCGCCTGCACGGCCGGCAAGAGCAGCGCGATCAGCACGGCGATGATCGCGATGACGACGAGCAACTCGATCAGCGTGAAGCCACGACGAACCTCCCGCATGACGACCTCCCTCGAATAAAAAAGATGAAGTGCTTCTCGCCTGCGTACAGAGACCGATCCGCAACTCATTTTTGCTTCGCTGGCGGCTGATTCTTGGTCGTCATGAAGTCTTTCATGGCGTTTTGCATGTTGGAGTCGGCCTTCTTGGCCTCCTCCGAGAGCGGGGCGTCCGAGGTGCCCTCCTCGCCGCAACCACCCGCCGCGGCCAAAAGGAAAAGACATCCCAACGCAGCCATCACCCGCAAAAGACGGGAACCATACGTTCGCATGAACCTGAATACCTCCCATTCCGGGGAATCCGCACGACAATCCTCGCATCCAGCACGAAGGATGCAGCCTCTTCTTTCGGCAGGTTCCGATACCACCCCGGTGCCCACCGAACTCATCGACACGACCGGACCAGGCGCAAGCATTCCCAGGCGCGCTCGGCCAGCCGAATGCCGATGGCGTGTTGCGGTGCAACGAAGGGTTGATTAGGAATTGATGTCAAGTATAGAGATGACAAGGTGGTCGGTGGTGTCCAGCGGCCATTGAATAGGATTGTACCAGTGGGTAAAGTGAAGGTCCAGGACCCGAATCAGCCACAGGGATCGGCCCAGGACTTGCCATGCCCACGGACGACCTCACCCGCTTCTGCTGCCAGAACCCCGACT
>DAHZZC010000477.1 GCA_027435495.1 Planctomycetales bacterium | reverse complement strand
GGTCAACCTCGCCCGAATCCAGAGAGATCCGGCGCGGATGGGGCGTACCATCGAACAACTACTGGCACTCGGCTGGCCCGGCGAGGATGAGTACATCCGCAACGAATGCCGAAATCAGGTCGAAAAGATGGCGACCGCTCTCCGAGAGGAAAGCCGGACTCGTGAGGCGGCTGACCTCGAGCAGATGCTTCGTGACGCCCTGGGCCGCGATCTCTACATTCGCCTGACGTGGGACGGTTATGCCGACTACGACCTGGCCGTCGACGAACCGCTGGGCGTGACGGCCTCCTACGACCTTCCTCGGACCGTCTTTGGGGGCTCAATCCTCAAAAATGGCTATGGTTTGCATCCAGAGGAGGTTTACGTCTGCCCGCGTGGGTTCGATGGCGACTACACGATTCATATCCGGACGATCGCCCTCGAGGACAAGAAGCCGACCATCCGCTTGAAAGTGGAGATGATCCTCCACGAAGGGACACCGCACGAGGAGCGCCGGGTGGTGGAACTGCGTCCCGACCAACTCGATCGGCCGATCGTCGTGCATCTCTCAGCCGGTCGCCGCAAGAAGACGCTCCCCTATATCGATCCGCTCGCCGGTCGCCTGGAATACCAGGCCAAGGGGCGGTCATTGCCCGCGAAGAGAAAACCTCGTCGCCAGGATGTCCCACGAGCCGCAGCAAAGCCCGGTTCCTGAGCATCCGTCCAAAACAAGCTGACACTCGCCCCGAGGCCATAATGGCCATGATCGTCCGGACGAGTCGCCATTGCGACGACCCCCGACCGATCGTTATAGTCTCGGGTGGCTTGTTCGAGACCGCGCGGGTCTGCGATCCTCCATCACACCCGCGCGGCCCAGGAGGCCTCTCCCGACCGATCTACGACGAAGGCGCACCCGCAACAGGGAGGATTTCCGATGATCGGCAATCTTCGGGCAAGGTGGCCCATCGGGGCGATCCTCGTCGGCCTTACACTAACCTGTCTGAGTGCTAATCCAGCCTGGGGCGAAGAACCGGCCACGGCCCTCTCGGCCGTCTTCCGAAGCGCGGCCGTCCGCGTCCGACCGTCGCTGGTCGCGATCCGTCCAGCCGACGGATTCCCTTTGTCCCAACCAATCCTCGGTGCTCGACCTGCGCCCGTATTCTCGCCCGATCTCAACGTTCCCGTCGTCTCTTTTACTGGACTGATCGTGGACCCAGAGAAGGGATACATCCTCACGGCCGAGGCCCCCACGGAGGGCCCCACTCGATTCGTGGTCACCTTCGCTGACGGCCGCGAGCGGGCGACCGCCGAGATCCGCCGTGACCGGTGGAGCGGCCTGGCCCTGCTCGCCGCCGACATGCGAGACCTGCCCCATCCACAGCCGTCGTGGGGCGATCCCTCGCAACTCGAGCCGGGCGACTGGCTAATTGGCCTCGGGCGTTTTGTTCCCGGCGAACCATCGATATCGGCTGGCATCTTCAGTGCGCGAAGACGAGCCTCGGGCTTCGACTGGTTGGAGACCGACGCCATCGGCCGGCTCGGAAGTGGTGCCGTGCTGGTCAATCTTCAAGGCGAGGTGGTCGGAATCGGCCAACCGATTCGCCGGCGTCCCGACGGTTCCGAAGCCCTCGGGCACGCAGTCCCGGCCGATCGAGCCCGGCGTGTAGCCGACGATCTGGGACGATACGGAGAAGTTCGGCGCGGCTATCTGGGCGTGAGCGTCGAACCCGCGGAACCGTCGGCCGGGCGTCACGGACTTAGGGTCGTCAGTGTTCGCCCCGATAGTCCCGCGGCCGATGCCAGAATGGAACCGGGGGACCTGATTCTCGCTGTCGACGGTCGAGAGGTGAACGGGATTGCTGCCTTGCAGGACGCGGTCGAATCCGCACCGATCGGCCAGGAGCGGACGCTCTCCGTCATCCGACAGGGGGGACGCCGGATGGAGATCAAGGTCCGGACGCGTGCCATGCCAACGCCAGGTGGACCAGTCCGTCCGGCTCCTCCCGATCGAGTCATCCCGCCGACCCTCGAACCGCCGCCCGAAGATTCTTCAGCCCGCCAGGAGCCCTGACTCTCACGAACCGCTCCGTTCGTCACTCATCGGAACAGGACGTTTTTCACCGCGATCGGTGCCCGATA
>DAHZZC010000476.1 GCA_027435495.1 Planctomycetales bacterium | reverse complement strand
AGAAGGAATTCCTCTCGGTTTATGCCCCGCGCGGGACTCGGACGCCCGCCTTCGACCACGCCCGGCTGGCCGAGGCGCTCTCGAAGGCGACCGGGACGAAGGTCGAGGCCGATCGCCTCCCCTTCGACGACTTCGAGTACCTCGATCGACCCGGAGACGTCTCGATCGCGATCGGAGGCCTCCTCGGCCCACTCCCGATCGTGAGGACGAGCGGGGGCGAGAAATGGTGGATCCACTTCCGGGCCGCCGACGTCGACTGGACATTCAACATGAACAATTACGAATGCGTCGCGATCGCGCGCGAGAGCCGGCCGAGCACGCGGCCCGAGGCTCGCCCCGGGCGCCGGAGGCGCCCGCCCTCGCCTCCGCAGGGCCCCGACCGACCCTCGCCGTCCGACGGCGTCCGATCGCCCGACGGCAAGTGGACGGCCCTCGTGAAGGACCACAACGTCACGATCGTCTCGCACGCGAAGAAGGAAGTGATCGACCTGACTCACGACGGGAAAGACGGCCTCTCCTACGGCCGGTTGTCGTGGTCGCCCGATTCAAAAACCCTGATCGGATTCCGGATCGAGCCCGGCGATCGGAAAGAGGTCTACCTGATCCAGACGTCCCCGCCCGGCGGCGGCCGGGCACGGCTCCGGTCGCGGCCGTATCCGCTCCCCGGAGACAAATTCACCGCCTACGAGCTGAACCTCTTCGAGGTCGCCGAGAAGAAGTCCATCCGCCCGGCCGTCGACCGGATCGACTACGACCGGCCCGAGCTGCACTGGGACCGCGACGGCCTCCACTTCTTCTACGAGAAGATCGACCGAGGCCACCAGCGCTATCGGCTGATCCGCGTCGACGCGAGGACCGGCGAGGCGAAGACAATAATCGACGAGAAGACAGCCACTTTCCTCTGGACGACCCATCGCGAGAGCGTCCCGCTCGAGACCGTCACCTGGCTCGACGGGACAGATGAACTGATCTACGCGACCGAGCGCAGCGGATGGCGACACCTCGACCTGATCGACGCCCGCACCGGCGCGGTCAAAAACGCGATCACTTCCGGGAAGTGGGTCGTCCGCGGGATCGAGCGAGTGGACGAGGAAAAGCGGCAGGTCTGGTTTCAGGCCGGTGGTCGGGTGCCCGGCCAGGATCCTTACTTCCTCCACCATTACCGGGTAAACCTCGACGGCTCAAACCTGGTCTCGATGACGCCCGAAAACGGCGACCATCGAATCCAGTTCTCACCGAATCGTGCTTACCTGATCGACACCTACAGCCGTGTCGACAGCCCGCCCGTCCACGAGGTCCGGCGCGTTGACGACGGCGCCCTGATGGGCCGGTTCGAGCAGGCGGACATCTCAGCGCTCGAGGCGAGCGGCTGGAAGCCGCCCGAGGTCTTCGTGGCGAAGGGACGAGACGGCAAAACCGACATCTGGGGGATCATCTGCCGGCCGAAGAACTTCGATCCGTTGCGGAAATATCCCGTGATCGAATCCATCTACGCCGGGCCGCAGGGTTCGTTCGTACCGAAGTCGTTCACGCCGGTGCTCCGATACTCGTCGCTCTGCGACCTGGGCTTCATCGTCGTGCAGATCGACGGAATGGGTACAGCCAACCGATCGAAGGCGTTCCACGATGTCTGCTGGCACAACCTGAAGGACGCGGGATTCCCCGACCGGATCCTCTGGCACCGCGCGGTCGCGGCGAAGTACCCGAGCTACGACCTATCGCGGGTGGGAATCTACGGCGGCTCGGCGGGTGGCCAGAACGCGGCGGCCGGCCTGCTCTTCCACCCCGACTTCTACAAGGTGGGAGTCGCAGGGTGCGGATGCCATGACAACCGAATAGACAAAGCTTCATGGAACGAGCAATGGATGGGCTATCCGGTCGGTCCCTGGTATGCTGAGTCGTCCAACATCGACAATGCGTATCGATTAAAGGGGAAGCTCCTGCTGATCGTCGGCGAGATGGACACAAACGTCCCGCCCGAGTCGACGCTCAGGCTGGTCGATGCCCTCGTCAAGGCCGACAAGGACTTCGAAATGCTGGTCGTCCCGAACGCTGGCCACGGGATGGGTGGCCCCTTCGGTGAGCGGCGGCTCCGCAAGTTCTTCGTCCGACACCTGCTCGACGAGAAGGCCCCGACGAGAGTCATCGCCACCGCACCTGCCGCTCTGGCCGACGACGGTAGCGAGCTCCGCGTCGCGATCGATCGGTATGAGGCCGACCGTGGACTGCTTCTTCGATCCGCCCCAGCCCCAGGGTCGCATGAGCGCGACGCAAAGTTGAAACACTTCCACGACGGATGGCTCGATCGCATCAAGGCATTCGAGTTCGACCAACTCGGGCAGGACGGTCGGATCGATTACCTGCTCTTCCACAACCTCCTGGAACACGAGCGACGGCGCCTGGATATTCTCGATCACGAGCGCAGCGAGTGGGAGAAGCTGGTCCCGTTCGCCGGGCCGATCCTCGACCTCGACGCCTCGCGGCGGGACCTCCGGCGGATGGACTGGGGCAAGACCGCGGGACTGCTTCACGACCTCTCAAGGAAGATCGAGGCGGCACGGATGGAACTCAGATCCGCTCCGAATGGCAAGGACGCAAATGTCAGAGACCGTGCGGCCCGACTCCGTTCGGCGAACCGGGCCCTCGCGGAGGTCGAATCGCTCCGGGAAACGCTTCAGACCTGGTTCAGCTTCTACGATGGATATGATCCGATTTTCACCTGGTGGATGCAGGAGCCATACCGGGCAGTTGACCGAGCGATCGAGCTATACGCCTCGTCCCTGCGCGACCGGTTCGGGGCCTCGGCGGCTGGTGCGGGCCGGGAAATGGGCGGTCGACGTCGGGGCGGCACAAGGAACAGCGCCGCGCAGAACACCGCATCATCGCGGTCGGCAGACCGTCGCGATGAGGAGATCATCGGCACCCCGATCGGCCGCGAGGCCCTGCTCGTCGAGCTTCGGAACGAGATGATCCCTTATACGCCAGAAGAGCTGATCTCGCTGGCTCGTAAAGAGCTCGATTGGTGCGAGGCAGAAATGAAGAAGGCCGCGCGCGAAATGGGGCTGGGCGACGACTGGCACACCGCACTTGAAAGGGTGAAGGACGATCATGTCGCTCCGGGCGAGCAGCCCGCGATGATCCGCGACCTGGCAATGGAGGCCATCACGTACCTCGACACGAACAACCTCATCACCATCCAGCCGCTCTGCCGCGAGTCATGGCGGATGACCATGCTGTCGCCCGAGGCGCAACTTGTGAACCCGTTCTTCCTCGGCGGCGAGACGATCATGGTTTCGTACCCGACCAGCAGCATGCCGCACGATGCGAAGTTGATGAGTATGCGCGGGAACAACCGCCACTTCGCGAGAGCAACAGTCCATCACGAGGTGATCCCCGGACATCATTTGCAGGGCTTTATTGCGGCCCGGCATCGCCCGTACCGACAACTCTTCCGGACGCCGTTCCTGGTCGAAGGGTGGTCGCTTTACTGGGAGCTCTTGCTCTGGGATCGCGGCTTCGCGAAGTCGGCTGAAGACCGCATGGGAATGCTTTTCTGGCGGATGCACCGATGCGCCCGGATCATCTTCTCGCTGAGCTTCCATCTCGGCACGATGACACCGAAGGAGTGCATCGAGTTGCTGGTCAACCGGGTCGGCCACGAGCGAGACAATGCGACGGCCGAGGTCCGGCGATCGTTCAACGGCTCGTACGGCCCGCTCTATCAGGCGGCTTACCTGCTCGGCGGAATGCAGTTGCGGGCCTTGCATCGCGAGCTGGTCGAGTCGGGCCGGATGACCGAGCGCGACTTCCACGACGCCGTCTTGAAGGAGAACGCGATCCCGATCGAGATGATTCGGGCCTCACTTATTGGACAACCACTGACCGCCGATCACGCGCCGAGCTGGAAGTTCGCTGGGTCGAATCCATAGCCGACTTTCTTCGGCGAGGTCGAACCTGTTGCTTGCATGCCCGGATCGGGATGAGTACAAAGGGATCACGATCCGAAATATCAGGCGAGACAGTCCCGGACGGTCTCCACCTCCATCCTCCGCAACGACGCGGCCGACCCGTAGTCGAGAGGGATACCCATGAGCAAGAGGAAGATCGACCCGGCGGTGGAACTCGCCGGAGAGATGATTCGGGTCCTGGAATCGCGACGGACCTTCGATGGCCACCCGACGTTGCAAGAACTCGGCGAGATGAGCGACGGCGC
>DAHZZC010000475.1 GCA_027435495.1 Planctomycetales bacterium | reverse complement strand
AACCATATTCTACTGTCCTTCGGCGTCCCCCGCGAGGACGAACTCGTCGAGGGGACGCGGCGACTCGGTGCCGCTCTTCGATTTGTTCTTGGTAATTTGTAGCAAGTAATGGGTTGTGGGTAACTGGTCTCCCGGCCTTGTTGTGTCCCGAGGGAACGATTTCCACGGCGCAGGGTCTTCCTGTTACCAATAACAAGTTGCCAACAACAAATTACAAGATAACCCGTTAGCACGGAAGCGAATACGGGGGTCGTGGCCTTGAGCATCCTTCAGCGGTACGTGATCTTCGAGGTCTTCCGCGCCTTTTCCCTGGCGCTGTTGACCATGTCCGCGATCTTCGTGCTGTTCATGGTCGCGGCCCAGGCGCGAGACATCGGGCTGTCGCCGCAGGACATCGCCGAGTTGGTGCCGTATGTCCTGCCGAGCACCCTGCCCTACACGATCCCTGTCTCGCTCCTCTTCGCCGTCACGGTGGTCTACGGCCGCCTTGCCGGCGACAACGAGATCATCGCCATCAAGACGGCTGGCGTGAGCGTCATGAAAATCCTCATGCCGACGTACTACCTTGCCATCGGTCTGAGCTTTCTTTTGCTCTACCTGAGCGCGACCTGGATTCCTTACTACACCCACTCCGCCAAGATGGTCCTGTTTCGGGACCTCGAGGAAACCTTCTACAAGCTGCTCAAGAGGGACCACGAGTTCAATAATCCGCACTGGCCGTTTCTGATCAAGGTGAGCGACGTCCAGGGGAAGGAGATGATCAACCCGACGTTCAAGCATCGGGTGGCCCCTGGCAAGGACGAATTCGACATGGTGATCCAGTCGAAAAAGGCCGTCCTGCACTTCAATGTCGAGGTCGACAAGATGGTGCGGATCTACTTCGACAACGCCGAGCTACTGCACCGCAAGGACGCCGACATTGCCCTGATTCACGACCGCCAGCTCGACATCCCGATCCCCAAGGACAGCAAGTTCGACCCCGAAATCAAGATGCAGGAGAAAAGCAGCCGAACGCTTCGCGCCGAGATGAAGCAGCAGGAGTACATCATCAAGACCGAGCGGTTGCGGCAGGCCATGGCCGCAGGTTTTCACTTTGGCTCGGGGCGGTTCGATCGGATGAACTGGTTCGACGTCGATGCCGCCTTCGTCGGCCATGGATATGCCGTCCGGCAAAGGAACGAGCTGGAGACCGAATGGTGGCTCCGACTCTCGATGGCCTGCGGTAGTCTGCTGTTTGTCGTGCTTGGGGCGCCGGTGGGTATCCGCTTTGCCCGCCGCGACTTCCTGAGCGCCTTCATCACCTGCTTCGTGCCGATTATCACCCTGTATTACCCGCTCATGCTCGTCGGCAAGAACCTGAGTAACGAGGGGATGCTGGCGCCTTACTGGTCGCTCTCGATTGGCAATGCACTGCTGGCGATTCTCGCCTGGGTGGTACTGCCGCCGATCATCCGGCATTGATACGGGGGAACGATCATGGAGATCCTGCGTGCGAGCGGGCCGTGGGCGATCGCGGCAACGATCGTTCTTGCGGCCTTGGTGTGGTGGGTCGGGGCGAGAATGCGCATCCTCGACCGCCAGCGATACTGGGCCTTCATCAAGGCTTACGTGATCTGCTACGTCTCGCTGGTCGGCCTGTACGTCATCATCGACGCCTTCTCGAACCTCGACGAGTTCGCCAAGCGCGCCGACACGTCGGTCGAACTTTTCCGGATCATGGGCCGGTACTATCTCGTCCACCAGAGTGAAATCTTCGACCGGCTCTGCGGTGTGATCGGGATGATGGCGGCGATCTTCACGGTTACCTGGATGCAGCGCAACAACGAGCACCTGGCGATGCTGGCCGCGGGGATCAGTACGCACCGGGCGATTATTCCGGTCATGATTTCCTCGGTGATCGTCAGCACGTTCGCGATAGGCAACCAGGAAGTCGTGATACCGTACCTTGGTGAGGAGCTTTCGCGGTCTCACCAGGACGACGGCCTCCAGCGGGTCAATGTCGTCTCCACCCGGTACGACGAGCGAAAGATCATGCTGCTCGGCAAGTCGGCCGATCGGGCCACGCGGACCATCACCAAGTTTGACGTGACCATTCCGCCAGAGGTCCTCGGCAAGTTTTACGTGATCGTCGGGACGCAGGCGACCTACATCCCTTCGGACCATCCGACGGCCCCCTTGAAGGGCGGATGGTTGATCCGCGAGGCGAGGATGGACCCGCCGATGGACGAGCAGATGATGCGCAACAGCGAGGGGTTGCTGACCCGGGTCGTGGACCTGGATTCTTACCCGACCCCGCTCGAGGTTCCGACCGCCGGATCGAGGAAGCCCGGCACACCTACAATGGCCGTCGATCCAGCCAGCGAGGCGGATCAGGGGCCGTCCGACGACGCGATCCTGCCGCACTCCGAGATTGCCTGCTTCGCCTCGGCTCCGCCGATGCCGATGGTTGTTGGCCTCGCGCCCTGGAGGGCCCATGTCCTGCTCGACCGGCGTCTCGACCTGGCCCGAGGCGCCTACTTCCTTCGATCGACCCTCACCTTCCAGGCGATGATCCGCAAGGCGAACTGGTATCAGTACGCCACCACCCTCGACCTCCTTCGAAGCCTTGCCGGTCCGACGCTCGAAGGGACGCAGCGGATGGATGTCGAGATTTTTCTCCACCAGCGACTCCTTCGTCCCGTGCTGAGCATGGCCTTGCTCTTCATGACCCTGCCACTGGTCCTCGGTGGGTACGGCCGAAATATGTTTATCAATCTCGGTCTGGCGCTGGGGAACTCGGCGATCTTTTACGGTGGACTGCTTTTCTTCGGCTATCTCAGTTCGTTCGAGATGATCAATCCGCCGATGGCCGCCTGGGCCCCCCTGATGGGCTTTGGGATGATCGCGACCCTGCGGTGGGGCCAGATCCGCACCTGAACCCAGAGGTCAAAACGCTCCACTCGCGACAGGACCGGACGGCGATCCTTCGGGCCCGCTTTGCGCCGGTTGGACTTGCCCGATGGGCCGACTTGGAGTAAATCCACCAGATATCCCCATCGGCGAGGCACTCTCGTCTGCCCCGCGGGACTGTCTGTCCATCACATCCATCGAACCGGCCGCGGGGAAGGATTCCCCGGCTCATCCCATCAGGATCGCCCGATGCCGTACGATCGCTGGACCGGAAGATTGCTCCTGGCCATGACGGGGATGGTCGGCGTGGCGTTCACGGCCGGCTGCACGCGATCCGCGAACCTTCGGCCCTCGGCCGAGGCGTTGCCTGACCTCCATCCGGCCGGCGAACTGCACCCGGCCCCGGTCGTCCCGGCCGCAAAAGGATCGGGCGCTTCGGGATCGTCCCGGCCGCCGGCGACGACGGCCCCAACGACCTCGCCAGTCCCTGCGAGCGTCGTCACCCCCACGATCGCCGATCCGCCAACCTCCGACCCAGAGCCCTCGACCTCGCCCGCCAGTCGGCCCACGCCGCTACTCGACGCCGAGATCCGTCGAGCGGAGTCGGTGAACCGCGAATATATTGCCTCACTGAACGCCGTCGAACCGGTCGAGACGCCCGCGGCCCCGCCCGCGTCACCGGCGCCGCCGGCGACGCCTTCACCGGTGCCGCCGGCCGCCGCCATGGCGACTCCTGCCGAATCGCCAGCGCCGACGCCGAGGAACGATCCCACGCCGCCGCCAGCTCCCGCATCGACCACGATCGAGGTCCCGGCACTGATTCCGATCGACCCTCCCTCAACGGGTGCGGTCTCGCCCCCGGAGTCGCCCGCGTCACCCGAGATCGCCCTCCATCTGCCGATCCAGCCGGCCCCGTCGATGCCGGAGACTTCCGCCCAGGTAGACCGAGAGCCCGAATCGACCGAGGAGCGCGACCAGGCCGAGGCTGATACGTCCACGGTCGCCGCAACTCCCCCGACAGCCGTCGTCGAGGCTCGCCCCGTCCTGGAGATCGCCGCCATTCAACTCTGCTCGAAGGTTCGCGGTTTCGGCGAGGTTGAGGCGGTCGACCCCGACGCGATTCGGCTCGGTCAGCGTGTCCGGATTTACTGCGAGATGGCCGGCCTGGAATATCGATCGCAGGGTGATGCCTTCGTCTCTCGGCTGGCCGCTCATATCGAACTGCGATCAGGAACCGAGGGTCCAATCGTCTGGGAGCAGTCTCCTGAAATCGCCTTGGACCTTTGTCGACGTCCCCGGCGCGACTATTACGTCAGCTATCTCATCGAGTTACCCGCCACAATGGAGCCCGGTCCGTACCGCCTCCGGCTGGTGCAGACCGATCTCCTGGGGAACCGCGCCGCGTCGCGCGAAATTCCGATTACACTCATCCGCTGAGGGGCATGCCAGGCTGTGCAACGAGGGAGATCACGACGGATCGCCATCAAGGGCCTTGTAGAGCAGCCGACGAGCCTGCCGCAGACTATCCTCGATCGTCTCCAATCCGCCGAGGTCCATCACACGGAAGAGGAGCCGATCGATCTCTGCTTCCATTTGTGTCAATTGGCTGGATCGGCGACCGGACGCGGCTCGCCTTTCGACCGTGGCTGAGGCGTTGGCACCTTCCGACTTCGGCTTCCTTCCCCGCTTTTTCCCGGTGTACGCCTCGTTGGCGGCGAGAACTCCCGAGCCCTTCGGACGTCCACCCTTGATGTTTCCCGCCAGGCCCAGCAGCGACCGCTGCTTGTTCACGAGCGTCTGGCTGATCGTTCCTTCGTAGCCCTCTTCCTCCCACGCCTTGCAGATCTTCCTCGCATTCGCTCGCGGATCCCTCGCGAGTACCTCGCGGATGAATTGCGTCTTTCCTTGATTTTGTGTTCCGGTAGCCACCATGGTTGCATCTCCCGTCGAAAAAAGGGTGTTCTGTCAATCCCGCGATCAATCCGGGGAATGCCAACAGAATACAACATTCAGGGGAGGTGCGGGGAAGAGTTTCTCCGGGAGAGTTGACAATTCCTGGAAAGCAGAGACTCCATTGTGTTCAAAAGAACACTTTGATGGGTGTCGAGACTTTGAGGTGGAGAAAGCCGACTTGCACCGTCGGCAATCGAGTAGCAGGATGGGCGGCTGGGGCGGAGCCTGACGGTAATTGCGTGGGAGTGGTTCGGAATGGGAACAAGGGAGGAGCGATTCGATGAGAGCGTCGGCCGGTTATCGAGGCGTCCTGCGGGCGCTCGGGGTAGGACTGCTGTTCGCCTATCTGCTGTTCCTGTTGAACCTGACCTGGCTTCAATTTCCTTCGCAGGGGTCGGGATACAATGCGGTGCCTTTCCGGTCGATGATCGCCGACTGGCGGGGTGGCGGTCGCGAGTGGTTCGTGAATTTCCTGGGGAATATCGTGGCCTTTTTGCCGATAGGGCTGCTTCCTGTGGCGATCCGGCCTCGATCCGCCCGGCTTCGGGATGCCGTGCTGTTTTGCCTGGCACTGAGTTGCCTGATCGAGGCGGTGCAGTATGCGATAGGCCGCCGGTTTGCTGACGTTGACGATATCTTGCTGAATACGTTTGGCGGCCTGCTGGGATATCTCTTTTTCTGGCAACCGTTCACGACCTCTCGATGGACCGGCTTTCCGACGAAGGGGGCCGTGGAGGACCGTGCAATGGCCTCCAACGGACCCCCTTGAGGACGGTTTTTTCCATTACCTGGCGGACGGCGGCAGGATCACGGTGTCGATCACGTGGATCACGCCGTTGCTGCACTCGATGTCGGTCTTGACGACCCTGGCGTTATCGATCATCACGGCGCCGTCCTTGACGACGATCCGGGCCGAGCTCCCCTCGGCAGTCTTGACGTCCTTGCCGTTGAGGCCAACAACGTCCGCCGCCATCGCCCTGGTTGGGATGACGTGATACTTCAGGATGGCAACGAGCTTGTCCCGGTTCTCGGGCTTGAGCAGGCTCTCCACGGTACCGGCGGGCAGTTTGGCGAAAGCCTCGTCGGTGGGAGCAAGTACGGTGAAGGGTCCGTCGCTTTTGAGCGTCTCGACCAGTCCTGCGGCCTTCACGGCGGCCACCAGCGTCTTGAAGTCGCCGGCAGCGACGGCTGTGTCAACGATATCCTTCTTCTCGTCGGCGAAGGCTGGAAGGGCGAGGGCAGCGAGAGCCAGAAGACCAAGGATTTTGCGCACGTGAATACTCCTGGATGCGTAGTGTCCCGGACGCGGTGGTCGCAGACGCGACGGAACATCCGCGCACGGCTCGGGAAGAGTGAATCTCGATACGGGCCGGCATGCTGCCGGTGAAACGATCGAGCTATGTCCACCGCCGATCACGGGCGGGATAGGCGAGACAGATACCGGCCGAGGACAGGAAATCGACGGTCGGTCCGACACTGGGGATCTGATACATGATCAAATCCGTCGGATACCTCGCGAAGCTGTTATAGACGAAGGCTGGCGGGCGTCCAGGTTTTTTTTTCGATACTCAGAAGTTCGGGCCAACCCCGGGCGTCGTCTGGACGACGGGGCGGAAGGACGCCGCCAGCGGTCGTTCTCATTTCGGGTTCTGCTTGCTGCGAGGCGATGGCTTGGCCGGCGGCGGTTCCTTGGCCACACGGGCGGGTGTGGACTTCTTTGGGGATGCTGTCGTCGACGGCCCGTCCTGAGCAGGAGCCGGTCTGGGTGATTCGATTTCTTTCTCTCGTTCTTTCGAGGGACGCACCTTCCCGGCCGATCGGGCCGCTGCCTCGTGCTCCTTGCGAGCGATCGCGTAGGGGCACATCTTTCGAAGTTCGCAACGTGCGCAATCAGGTTCGCCCTCGACGCACGTGTCGTTCGCCAGATCCTCGATCAGGTCGAGGAACTCAGCGCCCCGGTTCTTGGGGACGGCTCGCTCCAGGACCGCACGCAACTCGGGAATCGTGGCCTCGGTGATACCCAACCGTTCGAGGGCTCGATGCGTCTCGTGGTCAACCGGGATGGCGTGGCCGCCAAGGGCCTGCTGAATCACGGTGGCTGTCACATAGTCCGACGAGAAGGCCTCGTAGGTCTGAAGGACCTTGAGCGCCTCTTTCAACGGCTTCTTGGCCAGGGCATCGAGGTTGAAGCCGTACGTTCGGTTGAAAAGCTGGCGGAGGAACTTACGGATTCGCTTCGCTCGTTCCTCGGGGTCGGGGATACCGGCGAGGCTCTCGCGGATCTCGTCGATGTCGCTGACCCGGACCTCGTTCCAGTCGAAGTAGCCGTCCTTGAACCGAGAGAGGGCCTGGTTGGCGTTCTCCCGGGTCGTGTCCTCGTGACAGATCCCGTAGACGACGGCCTTCAGAACGGAGAGACGGGCGGAGTCTTGCTCCCCCTTCGGCTTGTAGCGCCGGCGAAGGAGGGTGTAGGCGTCGGTGAGGAACTGGGCCTTGCTCTGTGTTGCCATGGGGCTGATCGGTTCGCTTGCTTGGGGTCGTTGGCGGGTCTCTCGGTCAGTGGGAGGGCCGGCCCGGCCAGCCCGCCGGCATCGGTGACGTCACGGGCGCCATCGCTCCCCTCGGCTGCACTCCCCTGAGACCCGGGGCCAGTCCTGGGGTGTCGATCGATGATCAGAGACCGCGAGGAAACTTGAAATTACGATTTCAAGAGGGAATACGGAAGAGGCAAGAGGCCGCCCGGGATGAACGGACGACGGGACCGAACAACTTACCCCGCCGCCCTCTCGACGATGATCTCGAGGCTTCAACCCTCGAGATCGCCCTCGGTTTCCGCGCGATCCTCGTCCTTATCGTCGAACTCTTCAGACGCGCCAGGTAGCCCGGACGGCTCCGGACCGGCTGGCCGACGGTCGGAGGCGACTGCTTCATCGATCAATCGGCCAATCTCGACCGATTTCCGCGGCCCCTCGTCGAGCTGGAAGCTGAGGGCCGGGGTAAATCGGGTCTGGAGCCGGGCGGCGACGCGTGCCTGGATGAACCCGGTGGCGTGATGCAGTCCGGTGAGGGCCCGCCTTCGCTCGGCCTCTGTCCCCATGATCGAGACGTACACCTTCGCTTCGCGAAGGTCGCCGGAGAGTTCCACGCGGAGGACGGTGACAGATTGGACCCGTGGGTCGGCCACCTCGAAGAGGACGGAGGTGGCCACCACTTCTCGGATCGCTTCAGCCATGCGCTGACTTCGGTGTGAAGGCATCGGTCGCGACTCGGGGAGAAGGGCTCAGGTTTCGGATCGCCGGCCGCGGCCGTCGACGACGGGTGGGCCGCCGTCCCGACTCCGGGACGGCGGCCCTCAGACTCAGCCAGCGGTTAGAGCGTCCTCCGAATGATATCGATCCGGTACGCCTCGATGACGTCGCCGGCCTTGATATCGTCGAAGTTGCCGACCTTGATGCCGCACTCGAAATTCTGCGGAACTTCCTTGACGTCGTCCTTGAACCGCTTGAGGGCCTCGATCGCCCCCTTGTACACCTCTCGGCCGTCACGAATGATCCGGACCTTCGCCGAACGTTCGATCGTTCCCTGGGTGACGAAGCAGCCCGCCACAGCGCCAACCTTGGAGATCTTGAAGACCTGCCGGACGACGGCGCGACCGAGGTGAACTTCCTTGACCTCGGGAACCAGCATCCCCTCGACGGCCTTCTTCACGTCGTCGGTGACCTGGTAGATGATGTCGTAGCGGCGGATCTCGATTTTCTTCTCGTCGGCCAGCGTGACGGCTCGGTCTTCCGGTGCGACGCGGAAGCCGATGACGATCGCCTGTGAGGCGTCGGCCAGGATGATGTCGCTCTCGCTGATTCCGCCGACCCCCTTGTGAAGGATGCGGAGCGGGACTTCCTCATTTTGAAGCTTGTCAAGCTCCTTGATGAGAGCTTCGAGCGATCCCTGAACGTCGGCCTTGAGGATCAGGTTGAGGCTCTTGACCTTCTTCTCGGCCATCTTGTCGTAGAGATTTTCGAGCGTGATGGCCTGGCGATCGGCGTGGGCGGCGTCCCGGGCGCGGGCACGCCGTTCCTCGGCAACCTCGCGGGCGCGAGTGATGTCGTCGACCACCACGAACGCCTCGCCGGCCGACGGGACGATGTCGAGTCCGGAGACCTCGACGGGCGTCGATGGACCGGCCTCCTCGACCGAGCGCCCCTTGTCGTCGAAGAGGGCCCGGACGCGACCGTAACCGTCGCCGCAGACAACCACGTCGCCGACCCGGAGCGTCCCTTCCTGTACGAGCATGCTGGCGACGACGCCCCGGCCCTCGGAGAGGGAGGATTCCAGACAGGTGCCGGTCGCCGGCCGGGAGGGATCGGCCTTGAGTTCGTGCAGTTCGGCGATCGTCTCCAGGGTCATCAAAAGGTCGGTGATCCCGAGTCCGGTCGTCGCCGAGGTCTTCACGACCTCGATGTCGCCGCCCCACTCCACCGGGTGGAGGCCCTGCTGCGAAAGCTCGCCGTAAACCTTGCTTAGATTCGAGGCGCTGTCGACATTCGGAAGATCGATCTTGTTGAGGGCGACGACGATCGGAACCTCAGCTGCCTTGGCGTGGGCGATCGCCTCGGTGGTCTGCGGCATCACGCCGTCGTCGGCGGCGACCACCAGGACGACGATGTCGGTGACGTTGGCCCCGCGGGCCCGCATCGCCGTGAACGCCTCATGGCCGGGGGTGTCGACAAAGGTGATCTTCCGCCCCTCGTGCTCAACCTGATAGGCGCCGATGTGCTGGGTGATCCCACCACTCTCCGAGTCAACCACGTTCGACTTGCGGATGCGGTCCAGCAGCGAGGTTTTCCCGTGGTCGACGTGGCCGAGAATGGTGATGACCGGCGGCCGGGGACGAAGATCCTCCGGCGAACTCTCGGCGTTGTAGACGTCGTAGAAATCTTCCTCGGTCGAGCGCTCGTGGACCACGCGGAGCTCGATACCGAACTCCATCGAGAGGAGAACGGCGAGCTCCTCGTCGAGTGTGGAGTTGATGTTAACCATCTGGTTCATGCCCATCAACTTGCGAAGCAAGTCGCCGGCCTTGACCCCGATAGTCTCGGAGAGGGCGCGAACGGTGACGGGCGGCTCGATCTCAGCCTGCGACTTGCGGGCGGTCGCAAGGGCGGAACGGTGATTTCCACGGGGTTTGCGCCCGCCCCGGGATCGCCGTGACTCCTCTTCGTCCGAGAGCAGGACGGAGGCGGCCACGGGCGAGGTGACGCGACGGTCGGTCGCACGCTCATTCCGCCGGGCCCGACGGCCGGCGCGGTCGGCGACCGAGCCGAGGCGGCTAGCCTTGTTGTGGTCGCCGCCACCGCGGCCCTTGCGGTCATCCTCTTCCTCCGTGGGGGGCGGCGGAGCGCCCGGCACGGGGTTGGTCCGCTTGGCGGGGCCGGTCGGGGGTTGGCCAGCAGGCCGGGTTGGCGGGCCGGTGGGCGGTCCACTACGGCCCACATGTCCGGGCGTCCGTGGCAACCCAGCGCTACGGGGGCCCGTGGGGGTCGTTTTGGTCTGCTCCTGAAGCGCGGAGAGTCCCCCCGACTTCATCAGGGCCACCATCTCGTCGCGGGTCATCCGGTGTTCGGGCCGCTGAGCCTTCGGGCCCGCGGGCGGGGTGGCGGGCCGGGCCGGGCCACCCGGACGCATCGCCGAAGGCGCGGGTGCGGCGACCGGTGGAAGGGGCCGGCGCGGGCCGCTGGGGGCCTCACGGTCCCGGTCTCGACGCCCGCCGTCACCGGGCTCGTCGCCCGGGCGTCGGGGCGGAGCCGTGCCGGGACCCGTCGGGGCCCCCATTGCGGGCCGTGCGGCCCCCGGGGTAGTGCGGACGCCGCTCGCCGACATATATTCGTGTCGTCCCATCGGTTGGAAAGGCTGGCCGCCGCCCGCGGCGGGCTGGCTCGACCGGGATTCCGGCCTCGGCGGCGGCGGAGGACCACCGCCAGGCCGGGGGCCGCCGGTTCCGTGCCGGGTGTGGCCGGAGAGTGGCCCTCCTCCTCCTCCCCCGCTACCGGCCCGGGCTGCTGAGGGACCCATCGGCCGCGACGAGGGCGTCGGCGAAGAGCCGGGCACCATTCGCGAGGGCCCGGTCGGCGCCGGGCCCATCGTCGAGGGCGGCTGGGTGGGTTGGGATGGTGCCATCGGTCCAGGCGCGACTCCGCCCAGATGTGGGCCGGATGATGGCGGGGGGGCCGAGGGCCGGGCCGCCGTGGGCGCAGCGCCCAGACCCGAAGCGGTCGGCGGCGCCGGTGCGGGGCGGCTTGCGGTCGCCTCAGGTAACGGGCCTGGCGCTGGGCGGGCGGCCGCCGGCTCCGAGGTGGGCGGGTGTGGCCGATCGGGGGCGGCGCCAGCCGGCGGGACCGTCGTCGGCCTGGGCGCGGACGGCCCGGACGTCGGAGACGCCGGACGCGGAGGCACGCCAGCCGAAGGACCCCGGGACTCCCTCCCGCCGACCGGCTGCATCATCGACCGAATCCGGTCGACCATCGCGGGGTCGAGGCTCGCCAGGGCGCTGACCTTGACGTCCAGACCCTCCTTCTGAATCCGCTCCAGCAGCTCGTGACTCTTCAGGCCCAGCTCTTTGGCCAACTCGTGCACGCGCATCGACAAAGGCAACTCCTCCCGGACGCGAATCCGGACCCCCGGGCTGCTCTCCTCCCGGCCCGGTGCATGATGGTTCGCGGTGTTCGGCTTGGTATCGATGGTTGAATCCATCCGACTCGATTCGGAGCGAGTCGGTCCGAGGTCCCCGGCCTGATCTTTCATTCTACCAACATCGGGCATCCGCGTCCCATGCGGATTGGGGCCAGGGCAAAGATTAAGGGGCAATTCCAGGTGAGAGGGCCCATGCGGGCAGGAAAGACGGCGAGGGCGGGCGGGCCGTGGGACCCGTCCGCTGCCACGCCGGGGGCCCGGCGCGGCCTCGGGTTGGGGCATCTTGATCAGCTGGGGTTTCAGTTCAGGTCGCCGTTGGGGCCCTCGGTGTCCTCGGTGGATCGACCAGGCCGCTGCCGCGGGCCGGCCGCAACATCTTCCGACTCGGACTCGTTCCCCTCCACGGCGTCGGCGACAATCTGGGCCGTGGAGCCCTGGTCGTCGTCGCCGGGGGGAAACGTCACCTCGTGGCCGTGCCGGGGGTGCCCGGAACTCTCAACGGCCAGGGCGACGTCGTGCAGTTCGCCCGCGTCGTCTCCTTCGACCTCACCATCTTCATCCAATACCGGGCCAGTCTCAGCCTCGTCGTCGTCCGCCGTGGACAATCCGGTGTGCGAGGCCGGATCAATCTCGGCGTCCATCTCGTCCACGAGCCCAGCATCCGCCAGTCGGCCCTCGGCCTCTGGCTCGCTCGTCTCCTCGTCCGAATCGCCACGGATCTCGCCGTCGGCCCGGGCGGCCGGCGCAACGGTCTCCTCAGTCAGCGTACGGGCCCCCTTGCGGCGGGGGAGTTCCTCCGTCTGCTCCTCGGCCAGGGTCTCGGCCCGGCCCACTATCTCCACGGCTTGTTCTTCGGTCAATCCCTCGATCGTGTTCACCAAATCGGCAATTTCCATCACCGAAAGATCGTCGAAGCTGAGAATCCCCTGCTCCACCAGCCGCTCGGCCAGTTCGGTTTCCACTCCTTCGATCTTCTCGAACGACTTGACCGCCTTCTCGATGACCTCATCGAGCTCGTCGGCCGTCATGATCTCGATGTCCCACCCGACGAGCTTCGAGGCCAGTCGGACGTTCTGCCCGCGTCGTCCGATCGCGAGCGACAATTGATCGTCGCGGACCAGGACGATCGCCCGGCCCAGCAGGTGGCAGAGCATCACCTCGTCGATCTCGGCCGGCTGGAGCGCGTTGGGAATCAAGACCTGGAGCGATTCGTTCCACCGGACAATGTCAATCCGCTCGCCGCCCAGCTCATCGACGATGTTCTTGATCCGGGTGCCGCGGACGCCCACACACGCCCCGACCGCGTCCACCTTGGTGTCGATCGACGTCACGGCCACCTTCGACCGGTATCCGGCCTCCCGCGCGAGCGCCCGGATCGCGATGATCTGATCGGCGATCTCCGGGATCTCCAGCTCGAAGAGCCGGCGGACGAAGTCGGGGTGGGTGCGGCTGAGGATGATCTTGACCCGCTGACCGACCTTTCGGACATCCAGGATGATGGCCCGGATCCGCTCGTTGGGGTGGTAGCTCTCGCCGGGGATCTGCTCGCTGCGGGGCAGGATGGCGTCGGTCTTCCCCAGGTTGACGATGACCGCGCCCCCCTCGAACCGCTGGACCGTTCCGGTGACCAGGTCGCCGCGCTGGTCCTCGAACTCGTCGTAAAGACTGTCGCGCTCGGCCTCGCGGATCTTCTGAATGATCAC
>DAHZZC010000474.1 GCA_027435495.1 Planctomycetales bacterium | reverse complement strand
GGCTTCGTCCGGGTCGGGAGCCAGAGCTCCCTCCTAATGAGCTTTGACCTTGAAAATCGGTAGGTGCCCTGACCGCCGAACGTCTCACACACGCATTGAAAACGATCGAGGTTCGATCTCGCCTGTACGCATGATTTGTTGATTTTGACCGTCAAAAACCATCAGGGGCCATCGACGCGGACGAAGCCAGAGGTGGCGTGCCGATTGCTGGCGGAAGCTCTTGGGAGTCGAACGATCGACCGATGGCGAAGGGTTGGTCCGAGAGCCCCTGTAGGAGCCAGCTCCCGCTGGCGACGCGGACGAAGCCAGAGGTGGCGTGCCGATCGCCGGCTGGAGCCGGCTCCTACAGGGGTTCTCGCAAGGTCACTCGCTTCGGAGCCGGGTCGGAGGACGTCGGGTGGAGCGACTCTCGCCACGCGGGCGGTCCGGATGTTCCGCGAGGTCGCCGGCAAGTCGGATTGAGCTCTGCGGGCAAGAGTCACGAAAACACGAAACACGGAACGATCCTGACGCCTCGGGCCGTCACGGGTTGGGACTCCGGGCCGACGACTCTCCGCTGGCGGTCCGGATGGCCTCGTGGTCGCCTCGACCGATCCGAGGCACGAGCATCGGCACCCCCCGGGAGTAAGCCTCGTAGCTGTCGCCAATCAGGACTCTCAGGTCCCGCTCCTCCAGCCGGACACCGATCAGGATGTAGGCCGTCGTGAGGACGGCAAACAGCAGATGGCCCCACGTCATCGTCGGGGTCGCCCAGAAGGCCACGACGAACCCGAGCATGATCGGGTGTCGGACGACCTGATACAGGGCCGGGGTGCGGAACGGCGGCGGGGTGTACGGCCTGCCGGTGGCGTACAGATACACCTGACGCAGGCCGAAGAGGTCGAAGTGGTCGATCAGGAACGTCGAGATCAACACGATCAACCAGCCGGCGCTGTACAACCCCCACAATGCCGTTCTGGCCATTGAACCGCGGGCGTCCCACACCACCCCCGGAAGCGGACGCCACCCCCAGAAGAGCAGTCCCAGCAGCAGACTGCTCACGAGGACGTAGGTGCTCCGCTCGACGGGCGGCGGCACCAGCCGGGTCCACCGCCGCTTGAAGCCGGGTCGGGCCATCACGCTGTGCGGGACGGCGAACAGGCCCAGCAAGAGCATCTCCACGATCAGGGCCTCGGCCGTTGGCACTCGTGGCCCGGAATCGATGGTCCTCGGGACCAGGAAGTCGCCGACGAAGCCGATGGCATAGACGAAGGTGGCGAGGAAGATCAGGTAGCAGGCGACCCCATAGGCCAGCGGGACGGCCCGCGGAGTCAGGCCCGCCTGATCCCTGGCCTTGCCATCGGTCCTACCCACCCCCCCCGTGTTATCGCCTCCGCCGGGCTTCCGAGCTGTGATCCGTCCTCCCTGAGTGTAGGACGAGGTGAAGTAGCCCGTCCAGCCGTGGAACGTCGGCTCGGCGAACCCGGCCTCGGTGAGCATCTGGAGGAGCGACCGCTCCCACACCGCACCGGCGATTCAGTCCGACCATTCGCCCTTGAATGTCACCTGCTCCGGGGTCACGTCCTCCTTGAGCAGGATGTCGGCCATCTGGAGCCGGCCGCCCGGATGGAGCACCCGGAAGATCTCGGCCAGGATCCCTGGCTTGTCCCGGCACAAATTGAAGACGCCGTTGGAGATCACCACGTCCACCGACCCGTCATCAACCGGGAGATGGTCGACCTCGCCGAGGTGGAACTCGGCGTTCTCGATCCCGGCCGCCAGGGCGTTCGCCCGGGCCTTCTCGACCATCGCCCCGGTCATGTCCACGCCAATGACCCGGCCGGTCAGCCCAACCCGGCGGGCGGCGAGGAGGCTATCCATCCCGGCCCCGCAGCCGAGGTCCAGCACCACCTCGCCGGCCCGCAGCTCGCCGAGGGCCAGCGGGTTGCCAACCCCGGCGAAGGATTCGGTGGCCCGGGGCGGCAGGGCGTCGATCTCTGCGGGATCGTAGCCGAGCCGCCTGGCACTCTCCGGGCCGACCGGGAACTTCTGCTCCGCGGTCGGGGCCAGGGCCACCTTGACAAACCGCTCCTCGATCATCGACTTGATGCGGTCCGGCGACTCGCTCATGGATGAGGCTCCCATCCGTCACGGCTCCGATCCTCGACCTCCATCGGCGAGTGGGCGTCCTCCACCGACCCTGCCAGGGTAGCGGGGACGGCGTGGAGAGCATGACGGGAATCCGGTGATACCTCATGGAAGGGCCATAAGCCGTGCTTATGGCGTGGGAGCAAGGATGGCCTGCGACTCCAGGAAGGCGAGAAACTGGCGGGCGGGCGGCGGCAGCACTCGCCGCAGGTCCCGGACGATGTACATGTCCCGCTCGCACTGCATGCCCCTCACCTCCAGGGCGTGGAGCAGGCCGGACCGCAGCTCCTTCCGCACGGCGAATTCCGACAGGACGGCCAGACCAATGCCTTGCAGGACGGCCGCCTTGATGGCCTCGTTACTCCCGAGTTCCAGAACGACCCGGAGTTCCGTCGGCGAGAGCCCCGCCCGCTCCAGCGCCTTCTCGAAGCAGTGCCGCAGGCCGGAGCCGACCTCCCGGACGATCAGCGGCGGTCCGCAGAGCTGCTCGACCCAGACCCGCTTCCGCCGTCCCCAGGCATGGCCCGGCGGCACGACCAGCATCATGCGATCGCTGGCAAGATAGCGGAATTCGAGGTTCGAGCCCTCGGCCTTGCGTCCGACCATGCCGAGGCTGACCTCGCCCCGCTCCACCTGCCGGATGACCGCCGTGCTGTCGCTGATCGAGGCCTGGACTCGGATCTGCGGAGACCTCCGGCCAAACTGCGACACCAACGCCGGGAGGAGGTGCTCACCGGGGATGGAGCTGGCGGCCAGGAGCAGTCCTCCACCGATGGGGGCCTGGTGTCCACTGACCTCACGGCGAGCCTCGTCATGGAGGGCGAGGATCTTCTGGGCGTAGTCGTAGAGCGTTCGACCCGCCTCCGTGGGCAGGACCCGGCCGCCTCCCCGCTGGAACAGGGACACGCCGAGAGCCCGTTCGAGGGCGTGAATCCGCTGGCTAACGGCAGCCTGCGTCACGCCGAGCGCCCGGGCGGCCCCGGTGAAGCTGTCCAGCTCGGCGGCCTTCGAGAAGGTCTCCAGGTGCGGGAGTTCGGTGTCGGGTCGCTCATCGATTCCGCTCATCGCCGGATGCCCATCGGGCTCGCTCGGGTGGAGGAGGGCCGCCTGTCGCCAAATCGCCCTGTCACGACAGTCTGGTCTCGACATCATGACACCGCGAAAGGACGAAAGCACGAAAAAGAGCCAGGCCCCGGACCGGCCTTGCTCCGTTTCGCGCCTTCGCCCTTTCGTCGTTTCGCGATTCCTTGATTCGAGAAACCCTTACTTCGCGAACCGCTTGAAGAACGACGAATCGTTCCACCTCGGCCGGTCGTCGCGGTTGGCGATCTTCTCCAGGAGTCGAGCCACCAGGACATCGAACGTCCCGGCCGCCGACCGGTCGATCGGCTGGGCGAGGTCGTCCGACGGGGCGTGGTAGCGCTCGGTTAGCCATTTGTGTTGGATGGCCTCCTCGGGCGAGCCCTTCGAGCAGCCGACCTTGAACATCAGCGACGGAATCCCCTCGCGAATGAAGCTGTACTGATCGCTGCGGATGAAGATATTTCGCTGCGGTTCCTGGTCGCGTTGTGGCTGGATTCCCATCGACTCGGCGATCGCCGCCGCCTCGGGGCCCATCTCCGACTCGTCCAGGCCGTAGATTGTCAGCATCTTCAACGGGAAGAGTGGCAGGAACATATCGCTATTGATATCCGCGACGATCGAGCCGGCCGGCACCGTCGGTGATCGCGCGAAATACTTCGAGCCGAGCAGCCCCTTTTCCTCGGCCGTCACCGCGACGAATAAAACCGATCGCCGGAGCTTCGCGCCGGACTCGTGCAGCATCGCGGCGACGTCGAGCATCGCGGCGATCCCCGAGGCATTATCCATCGCGCCGTTGTAGATGCCGTCCCCCTGGATCGGGGCACCGACGCCCAGGTGATCCAGGTGGGCCGAGAAGACGACATATTCGTTTTTGAGCTTCGGATCGGAGCCTGGCCGGACGCCGATCACGTTTTGCGAGACGACCTCGGCGGTTTTCACGGCTGTCACGGCATCGAGCCGAGCGGGGATGGCGAAGTGCGGGAGCGGCTGGCCCGCCTGGTGGGCGTCGAGGATCTCGGCGAGCGAGTGGCCTGTGCCCTGGAACAGCATGTCGGCGCGTGCCGGGTTGATCGTCGCGTAGAGATTCACGCCGGCCGATTCGTCAAACGCCGGATCGGCCAGGCCCATCGACGGCATCGTCCGCGAGAGCGCGATCCGGGCCCAGGGGATATCCATGCTCCTCGGGTTCATGATGCTGACCACGCCGACAGCCCCCGCCTTCCGGAGCGCGGCGGCGCGCTCGGAGGTCGTCTGCATGTGGGCCGCGAGTGGTCCTGGGATCGACTTCGGCGCGCCCGAAAGGATCACAACGAGTTTGCCCCGGACATCGAGACCGGCGAAGTCATCGTGATGAACCTCGGGGATCGAGAGCCCGTACCCGGCGAAGGCCAGGCCGGCCGAGACGTGGGCCGCCGGCGGCATCCCGGTGCTGAGGATCGCGTCCTCGCCCAGGACCATCGGCACGCGCTCGCCCGAGTCGCGGACGAGCGTGAGGCTCGAATGGGCCTCGTCGATCTGCCGCGAGACGAGTTTCACTTCCTGAAAGAACCCGTTGGTCCCGGCCGGCTGCAATCCGACCTTGTGGAACTGATCGGCGACATATTCCGCTGCCTTGCGGTGTCCCTCGCTGCCGGTGTTCCGGCCTTCGAGCCTGTCATCAGCGAGGAAGAGCACGTGCGACCACCACCGCGCCCCGTCCGGCGAACCGCCTGCGCCAGCCTGAGCCGTGGCCCATGGGCTCGCCACGGTCAGCAGCGAGGCCACCATCACCCATCGAAATCTCATCGAGCCTCCCGAAGCAACCGGTTTCTCGATCTTCGGCGAGCGACCGTTTCGCCCGCCGTCGGACGTGGTATTTTGACCGCCCCGGCCGACGTCACGCAACACCCGGCGCCCATTCCCTTCTGACCCGGGTCGAGTCAACGGGGCCTGGCTCCGGTCGTCTTCGGCTGGCGTCTGTCCGATTTTAGGAGCCGGCTCCCGCCGGCGATCTTCGCGACACCTTTGGCTTCGTCCGGGTCGGGAGCAGGAGCTCCCTCCGACATGGGCTGATCCTCGCGTCCTTCCCACAGGGTCCCTTGTCGGAGCCGGCTCCAGCCGGCGATCTT
>DAHZZC010000473.1 GCA_027435495.1 Planctomycetales bacterium | reverse complement strand
TAGCTCCTCGGCGCCGGTCGGTTCGTCCTTGTCGCCTCGCCGCGTCCAGCCGAACCCGAGCCCGCCGAGGATCGACGCCAGGATCGCCCGCAAAACCGCGACCAGGTCGCGCCAGTACCAGAACAATCCGACGATCACGATCAAACCGCCGACAATCAGGAGCGGGACCTGCAAGAAGTCGAGCGGCGGGATCGGGAGATTCGGCAGGCTCGGCGGCCGGGCGGGAGGGCTCGACGAACCCGGGTTGTTCCCGGCCGGTTTCGGCTCGGCGGAGGAGCCTTTACCCGCGTCCTGACCCTTCGCCTCGGACGATTTCTCCGTCCCCTGGCCGCCCTGGTTCGATCGCTCCGATTTCGCCCCGCTCTTCCCCTGCCGGCCATCCTTCGCCGCGCCGGTTTTCCCCTGGGCCTGCCCGGATTTCGCCTCGCCCTTGCCGCCGGCGCCCCCCTCGCGGCCCTCGCCATCAACCTGCGACTTCGCGCCGGCGTCGTTCTGCCGGCCCGAGCCCTCGGCCTTCCCCGACGCCTTTTCACCCCCGTCCGACTTCCCCGCCGCCTCGCCCTCGCTACGGGCGCCCTCGCCCTGCACGCCGCTGTCCTTCAAAACGGCGTATTTCGAGGCGCGAAGGTCGCTCGTCCCGCGCGCGAAGACCCCCTGACGCACCGAGGCCAGCGGAATCGGCAACAGCGCCGCAACCGCCGTGAGACCGGCGATCATCAGGGCGCCGGTGGTCAGCCAGGTCGCAGTCATCGCGGCCGGCATCTTCAACTTCCGACGCCGAAGGTAGCGCCTCAGGTTCAGAAAGCTGGTCGCCAGCAGCAGCCCCATCCCGCTCGCGATGTAGGCGAGAAAATAAACGAACGTCCACCCGAGGCGATCCTCCGCGACTCCAGGCGCCAGCCATTGCCCGATGGCATACACCGGCAGTGATCCGACCGTGAAATCAATCAGCCAGACCCCCGGCGCATGCGGGCGCCGGGCCTTGTCCGGCTCGCTGGCCCAGAACTTCCATGAGGGACGATCGGACAACAGGGTCGAGCTCATCGCGTCGGGATCGTCCTCGTGAACCGGTTCGGGCTCGTCGTCTTCATCAAGGATCGCCGCCGTATCAAGCCCGCTCTGCTGGAGCAGGCCGACGCCCGTATCCTGGTCATCATCGACAAGTGTACAGTCAAAAGTGAGCTTGTGCGTCGCCCACCAGACGAATCCCATCACGAAGAGTAAAACCGGCTGAAACCCGCCCAGCACGGTCGCGACCAGCGCGACGGCCCCGCCGAGTGCCGCACCATAACCCCTGGCGAGCTCGCCGCCGATCTGCATGCTGATCCGCGTGATCAGGACGATCCCGAAGACGAACCAGAAGAGGATCCAGCGCAGGCGGTCGACCGCCTCGCCCTGATACCAGGTATCGAGGAGGAAGAACATCAGGCTGCCGACCATCACCATGATGAGCGCCGGCTCGATCGCGGCCACGAGGTAATCGACGAGCGTGCCTCGGGAACGATTGCGGGCCATCGCTTGCGGCTCCGAGACGATTCAGACGAAGAGTTTCACGCAGAGACGCAGAGGGACGCAGAGACGCAGAGAAGTCAAAACCGGGCTCGAAGACGCCGTGCATGATCTCCGAAATCCGGAATCTTTAATTTTAAATCTTCCATGAATTTCGATTTACTATTAACGCATTCCTCTTTCGCAATTCATTCTCCCGTTCAGCCTAAATAGATGCGTCTCTGCGTGAAACCCCCAGGATTTTTGACATTTCTGCGTGAAACTCCGATGTTTCAAAGGGGCGTAACGAGCGAGAGCTCGCAGAACCGATAAAGTTCCTCCTCATCGGAGAGGGCTCGAACGGGGATGCCCTCGGCGATGAGCGGGGCGGTGGCGTCGATCCGCTCGACCTCGTCGAAGGCGAGCAGCACCGCGCTGACGGCGAAGCCCTGCCGACGGAGCCGTCCGAGCGAGACAGCCGCCTCGGGGGAGACGGTCGCCAGCACGGCGACGACCGTGGCATCGCGTGGCAGGCGAGGCTCGGCCTCGATCAGAAGGCGATCGAAGGTCAGGCCGTCGCTCAGCTCGACGCGGGCCAGGGTCTCTCGGATGCGGGCAAAGACCTCGGTTCCGCGTCCGCGAGGAACGACCAGCGGCCGGAGCCGATCATCGTCCTCTCGCATTGAGGCGCGTCGGCGGACGGCATCGCGCCCGGCCCGTCCGGAGTCTCGGCGGGCGATCTCGTCTCGGCGTCGGATGCGATCGGCGGCGTCCCGGCCGTTGGTGACCAGCCCCACGGGCTGGCCCATCAGCGCGACGGCGTTCGCCAGCGCCACCGCGGCGGTGACGGCCAGCTCGGAGCGTCCCGGCTCGTTCCGCGCGGGATAGCTCTCGCGGTGAAAATCCAGGACGATCGAGGCGCCGGCGATGGTGGAGGCGTCGTAAACCTTGCTGTGCAAAACGCCCGTCCGGGCGGTCGCGCGCCAGTGAATCCGGTTCAGCGAATCCCCGGGCTGATACGCCCGAACGCCCGAGATCCGCGTCGGATCCTCGAACAATCGATGGGTCAGCCGGATCTCGCCGATCGGACGACGCGAGGCAATATCGTAGCCCGGCAGTGGAACAACCTTCGGATAGACGATAATATAAACAGGATCGGTAACGACCCGAAACCGGCGATGCAGTCCGAAAAGGTCACCCGTTTCGAGGACCATCGGCCCGACCTGATAGTATCCCCGCATCGCGAAGTGGATCTGATAATTCAGTGTCTTCCGCCCGAACGGCCGAAGCATCGCGACGGCGATCCGGCTCCCCTTGACCTCGATCCGCGGCGGTCGGGAGACGATCGCGCCTCGGGGAAGCATATCCTCAACGAGCGCCCAGGCGATCGGGATTCCGCCGCGGTTCTCAATCGTCACGACGAACGCGATCGTCTGCCCGACCTCGGCCTCGACGCGGTTGCACTCTCGGGTGACCTCAAGGTTCTCGATCCAGGCCCGGCTGACGAACCGGCTGACGAGCATCAGGCCGAGGACCGCCAGCATCGCGCAGGCGATCAGCCCAAGGTCGAGAACGACCGCGAGCAAAAGGATGCCGACGATGACAACGAACCATCGCATCAGGCCAGAACCCTCGCGCCGGTCGGAACGGCGACCATCTCCAGCAGCTCTTCGATCACCTGCCTGGTCGTGACCTTTCGGAGCCGGCTCTCGGGCCGGAGAATCAACCGGTGCCCCAGCACGGCATGGGCCATCCGCTTGACCTCATCCGGCGTGACATAGCCTTGCCCGCGGATCGCCGCCATCGCCTGCGACGACCGATAGAGCGCCAGCGACGCCCTCGGGCTCCCGCCAAGCAAGACATCAGGATGTTCTCGACTCTGCCGGATCAGCTCGACGATATAGCGATTGACCTTTTCCTCGACGCGGACGGTTCGGACCTCCTGCTGACACCGAAGGATATCCTCGGCGGTGACAACGGCCTGAAGGTCGTCGATCGGGTGCCGGAACTGGAGCCGGGAAAGCATCGCGGCCTCCTCCTCGGCCGACGGATAACCCAGGCTCAGCCGAACGAGAAATCGGTCGAGCTGCGCCTCGGGGAGTGGAAACGTCCCCTCGTGATCGACGGGGTTCTGCGTCGCGATGACGAGAAATGGGGGGCGAAGGTCGTAGGTCGTCCCGTCCACCGAGACCCGACGTTCGGCCATCGCCTCCAGCAGTGCGGCCTGGGTCCGTGGCGTGGCCCGGTTGATCTCGTCGGCGAGGAAGATCTGCGAAAAGATCGGACCAGGCCGGAAGACGAACTCGGTCGTCTTGGGATTGAAGATCGAGGCGCCGGTGATATCGGTTGGGAGCAGGTCGGGCGTGCATTGCACCCGCTTGAAGACCGCCCCCACACTGCTCGCCAGCGCCCGCGCCAGCATCGTCTTGGCAACGCCCGGAACATCCTCGAGCAGGATGTGCCCCTCGGAAAAATACGCGACGACCGCCAGAACGATCTCCGACCGCTTGCCGATGATCACCTTTTCGACATTGCCGAGAATCCGCTTTCCGACCGCCGTGACTTCCGCCATCGCCCGCCCCCGAAGTGATCCGACCGGCCGCCGCCCTCGCCAGGCCCGGACATCCAACTTACGCATTCCCCCGGCGATTGCAACGGGGCGCGTCGGACAAAAGTCGGAATCGCGGATCGTCGTGGCGAGGAGACGAGGGTGTCTGCGATTGCGATCGCGACTGGGGCGCCCGCCATGTGACCGGGTGACGAAGCCCCGGGACGAGGCGCAAGGTCGCCGGAGCCGGATACGGATACGCGACCGTCTCGAAACGTTGAACCGTGGGCTCAGCCCTGATGGACTTTGACCTTGAAAATCGGTAGGTGCATCGATCGGCAAGCGTGCAACGCACGCATTGAAAACGATCGCGGACCGACAGATACTGTACATGCGATTTACCGGT
>DAHZZC010000472.1 GCA_027435495.1 Planctomycetales bacterium | reverse complement strand
TTGGCGATCGTGTCGTTCGTCAGGTAGGCGTGGCCCGGGTGGTAGTTGAGCAGTCCGCCGCCCTCCACAGCCGAGTTGCCCGAGATCGTGGAGTCGATCAGCGTGGTTTTACTGTTTCCCCAGATCCCACCGCCGTACTTGGCCGAGTTGCCCTCGATGGTGCAACCGGACATCTTCAAGATGCCGTTGTTGTAGATTCCACCGCCATCCTTCGCAGTATTCCCGCTGATCGTGCAGTCGGAGAGGGTCGCCGAGGACTTGCTCAGAACCTCCAGGGCGCCGCCGATGGTCGTTGTACTGCCGCCGGTCAGCGTCAGACCGGAGAGCGAGATCGAGGCTCCGCCGAGCACGTCAAAGAGCCGATCGGTCCCGTTCGACTGGATCGTCAGGTCGCCGGGCACAGGGGCGGCGATGGTGAGGTTCAGGTTTGGCGCGTTGACGAGCAGGGCGCCGTTGGTAAGCGGGAGGGTCTGCGGCGTTGAGAACAGGGTTGGATCGAAGGTGATGGTGACGTCGAGGACGCCGGTGGTGTTCGAGGCGTTCGAGTTGGCGAGGAGGATGGCCTCGCGCAGGCTTCCAGACCCGTTCACGGTGGAGTCCAGGGTCGTGGTCACCTCATAGGGCGAGGCGAGCAGGCGTCGCGATTCCAGAGCCATTGGCGCGGGGCGATATGATCTGCGGCCCCGCGATTGGCTTGCTCGATGACCACCCGCGCTCTCGATACCGAGATCCCACATGGCAGCTAACCCGCCCGCTCGTCCGCTGAACGCTCCCCAGGCCGTTGATATTCTTCGCCGTTCCCTGGCGAGGCTTCCGGCCCTGCATTGGGTAGCCTAGTACGAATTCGCGGAAGGCGCGCCGAATTCCCTCGTCCTTGCCGGCGCCGCTCCTGGCGCGATACGGACGGCCGCTCCGCCGTCACGAGGGGGATAGTGTACACCGATACGACGTGTACCGTCATGACCTCATCCGAAATCGATCGCGGGCTTTCACGATCGCTTGCCGTCCGCCACGGGGCGGGTCCCCGGCGGGATCTGCCGGCTCAGCCATTCGGGAACTTGTCCCGAGACGTGACCACCCTGGACCGGGACGGCCGAAAGATCGTCGCTCGGCAGCATTCGGGCGACCATCGCCAGGACCTCGGCGGTCGCGTTGGGGAAGAGGGCGTGGACCTTCGCGGCCAGCGCCGCGGGCCAGCCGGCGATCGCCTCGGCCTCGCCGTCGCAGACCGCACGCCAGAGCCGGCTGGCCACGGCTTCGGCTGGTGTCGAGATCCCGGGGATCGTGTCGCTGAGCCCGAAGAGGGTGTACTCGGCCTCGCGGTCTCCCTTGATCCAGGCGTGGACGTGACCGCCGGTTCGCATCAGGTGCGGGTAGATCCCGGTCACGAGGATGCCGTCCTTCGCCAGCTCGGTTCGGAGCGACTGCGTGAACCCCGCCAGCGCGAACTTGCTCGAAGTGTACGGTAGCAGATGCGGCGTCGGAACCTTGCCGCCGATCGAGATCACGTTGCCGATCCGACCGAACCGCTGCCGTTTCATGTGCGGGATCGCCGCCATCGAGCAATATACGGCGCCCCAGAAATTGGTCGCCAGGGAATCCTCGATATCGAGGATCGTCATGGTCTCCATTGGCCCGACCGTGATGATCCCGGCGTTGTTGATCAGGATATCCAGCCGGCCATGTCGCTGGACGGCCAGGTCGATGAGGTACTGGCACTGCTCGCGATCGGTGACATCGGTCGGAACGGCGACGACGTCGCGCGCTCCGGCGTGGACCATCTCGACCTCGGCGGCGTAGAGGTTCTCGGGGTCGCGCGCTGCGAGGACCAGTCGCGCCCCGCGGTTCGCGGCCTGCCGGGCGACCATCAGACCATGGCCCGTTGACGCCCCGGTGACGATCACCACGCGATCCTCGAGGTCAATCCGACGCGAGGCACGCAGGAGCCGGCTCGCTCCCCATGCGGCGCCGACCGCCGCCAGCGAGCCCAGAACCACCTTCCGTCCGAGGTCCATCGTCCGTCCCCCTGGCCTGCCGATCCTTCGAGGAACATTCATGGGACCGGCCCCAGAAGGCCATCCAAGTGGTGAAGCCGGTCCCAAACCTTCCCTGAACCCGAGATGGCCCGCAAAACGCGTGCCGGTTTGCTGCGACCGGCATGCTCGTTGCACCAGGGTTGTCGATGGTCGAACGAGGCTGAGACAGCCGCGCCCCCGTCGGAAGACGCCCGCACCTGGAGGAAATACAGACTGATGATGCCATTCCATATCGTGGGGATCTGGATTCGCGGACTGATCTCGCTGGCGATCCCGATCGTGGCGATCGCCTGCCTGGTCCGGTGGTACGAGGAGTCCTCGCGGCCGGTCGAGCGGGTGGTGCTCATCCGGTCCGAGGCGGCCCCGAACGGCGGGGCGCCGCACACGGTCGTCCGCGAGACCCGCGAGATCCAGGCGAGGTCCGATCAGCCAGGGATGGACGGTTCTGGCCCGTTCCGATTCGTGCCCGGCTGGAACCGCGCCACCGCCGAGCTGGCCGCCGCGATCGCGCTGTTCACCTGGGCGATCGCAGGCGCCTCGATCGCGGCCGGGGTGGAGTCCCTGCTCTCGGCGATGGGATCGAGCGGGAGTCGAACGCCGAGGGGGGTCGAGGTTCAGGGCCCCGACTGGCTCTCCGGCCGCGGTCCGATCGAAGCCGACGAGCCGCAGTCCGAAACGCCTCGATCGATCCGGACAGGCCGTATCCACCGGATCCGTCGCCCCGACGGGACCGAACTCCACGTTGAGACCTATGGTCCCGACGACGCCCCGCCGATCGTCCTGACACACGGTTGGGGCGCCAACTCCGACGAGTGGTACTACCAGAAGCGCCACCTGGCCGGGCGGTTCCGGCTGATCGTCTGGGATCTCCCCGGACTCGGCGAATCGACTCAGCCGGCCGACCGGGATTTCAGCCTGGAGAAGATGGCCGCCGACCTCGAGGCGGTCGTGGACCTCGCCGGGGGGCGGCCCGCGGTCCTGGTCGGGCACAGCATCGGCGGGATGATCCTGCTGACGTATTCCCGCCTGTTCGCCGCCGGGCTCGGCCGCAAGGTTGCCGGGCTCGCGATCGTTCACAGCTCCTATAAAGATCCGATCCAGACCGTCCCGATGGCCTGGTTCTACCAGATGATCCGCGTCCCTGTGATCGTTCCGCTGCTTCGGCTGACCATCGCCTTCTGGCCGATCGTGATGCTGATCAACTGGCTCAGCTACGCCAACGGCTCGCTGCTAAAATCCACGCGGAGCCAATCCTTTGCGGGTCCAGGGACGCGCCAGCAGGCCGACTTCCTGGCCCGGATGATGGCCAGGGCACGCCCCGACGTGCTCGCCCGCGGCATGTTCGGGATGATGGCTTTCGACGAATCGGCGACCCTGCCGACGATCGCGATCCCGACGCTGGTCGTCATCGGCGACCGCGACAAGACGACGGCCCCCGAGGCTGGCCATCACATTGCCGACCATGTCCCCGGCGCCCACCGAGTGGTGTTTTCGCCGGCGCGGCACCTGGGCCTCTTCGAGTACCACGGGCCGTTTGACCAGATCCTGGCCGATTTCACCGCCTCCTGCACCGCGACCACCTCGGCGACGTCGGTGATCGCGACGTGATTCACGCGCCCGGTGATGGTGTCCGATCGGTCATTGTGCAGGAGCCGGCTCCGGCCGGCGATCCTTGCGGCACCCCGTCCGATCGGTCCTCTTTGTAGATGGGCATGAACGCCTCCATGCTTTTCATACCCACAGGACGAACTGCGTTCTGCGTTCATAAGAAGGCGCCCGCTCCAGCAAGCGACCTTCGCGGCACCTTTGGCTCCGTCCGGGTCGATCGCCATTTGGAGGAGCCAGCTCCAACTGGCGAACTTCGCATCACCTTGAGCTTCGTCCGGGTCGCCAGCGGGAGCTGGCTCCTACAGGGGGCCATCGGCCCCGTCCTTCGCGATCGGCCGATTGTTCGGACCGGGAA
>DAHZZC010000471.1 GCA_027435495.1 Planctomycetales bacterium | reverse complement strand
GGCGCCGGCCAGTAGGAGCCATCAACGATCGTGGAAGATACCGACCCCTCCGAGCCAACCGGTCCCGGCCCGAGCCCTCAGCGCCAGTCCCGCCTGTTCACGCTCCTCTACTCGGCGGACGAGGTCCAGCAGCGATCGCGCCAGATCTACGACGAGATGCTGGCGCGGTCGCCCAACCTCCAGACGGCGAATTTCACCCGGATCGGCGCCGATGACCTCGAACGCCTCTTCGCCGCCTATGACCGCGAGTTCTTCCGCGGCCGACTCTCCGAGATGCTCCTGGAGGACCGGGCCCTGCCGATGGGCTTCCGGCTCTCCGGCCGGCTGGTGCGCGCCGCCGGAATGACCACCCGATTGACCCGCCCGGTCCGCACTCTCGGCCAGGGAAAAGGGAAGTCGGAGCTCGAATACGAGTACGAGATCAGCGTCTCGACGACCCTCCTCTTCGGCACGTTCCGAGACGTCGAGCGCGCTGTGAGCGTCGGCGGCCTGGAGGTCCACGACCGGCTCGAAGCGCTCCAGCGAATCTTCGAGCACGAGCTTTTGCACCTGGCCGAGTTCCTCGGCTGGGGCAAGTCAAACTGCCGGGCGGCGAACTTCCGTTCCCTCTCTCGGCGGATCTTCGCGCACGAGGCCGCCTATCACGACCTGGTCACACCCCGCGAGCAGGCCGTCGTGGCGCACGGGATCACCGTCGGCGACAAGGTCACGTTCGAGTACGAGGGGGTCCGTCGCGTCGGACGGGTCAACCGGATCACCCGGCGCGCCTCGATCCTGGTCGAAAGCCCCGACGGCCGGCCCTTCTCCGACGGCAAACGCTACCTGACGTTCTACGTCCCCCTGCCGATGCTCCAGAAACTCCCCTGACACCCTCCCTCGATCGTTCGGAAAACCTTCCCATCCGGCTTCAGGGCCGTCCGGCGTCGGGTGCCCATGCCTTCGCGACCGCCTTGCCGTGAACCGCCTCCAGAATCGGTTGGGGCATGGGCTGCATTTGCAGATTGGGGTAGCAGACCAGCCAGATCACCACCTTGCAGCCGTCGAGCGCCTGCGGATCACGCAGAAATTGTTTGAAGGCCTGAGTCGACTGGCCCCCGCCGCTCATGTTCCGAATCGGTAAGTTGAGCTGATGCGAGAGTTGCTCCATGAAGTGAACGTTGTAGCTGTCGCCGATACAGGCCACCGGCGAGTGATCGTCCCAGGTGGGGTCCATACGATTCGGCTCAAACGACCTAGTGCCATTCCTCGGTAGGAGGTAGGTCTTCGGCTGGACCTCGATCGCCCGGCGCTGCTGATCGGGGTTCAGAGCCAGGAACGCGGCGCCCTGGTTCGCCGGGAGGTAGGGCGCCTGGTACCATTCGCAGTACGAGGGGCCCGATCGAGCCCGCGCGACAAAGTCGTACCGCGAGAGGCGATCGGCGAGGATCCGGGCCGCGATCGCCTGGGCGCGGGGCGCCCAGTGCGGGTCAGCAGGCAGGTAGAGCGGCTCGGCCTCGGAATCGCGCGCCTGCTGAAGAACCCCGAGGAAGTCGACCACCTCAACGTCTTCCTCCAGCAACTCCAGGAAGATCCGCTTGACCTGCGGCGCGATGATCCGATCGGGCGGGCAGAGGTCGAAGAAGCGGTCGGGATAGACCTCGGTCATCTTCGGGACAGCGACGAAAACGACATCGATTCCCTTCTGGCGGAGCCATCGATCCCCCTCGATCACCCAGCGTGAGCGGCGAAACGCGTCGAGCAGGGCTGGGTCGTAGGCGTGCCGGAGGTAGCCGTCCGGCGTCGGCTCGAAGAGCGGGAAGCCGTCCTTTCCCTCCAGGACGGGCGACCGATTCTCGAACGAGCCCACAGCGCTGGGATTGAACGGCTTCCCCGCGGCAATCTTCGCGCGCATCTCGGCGCGAAGCGGTTCGAGCTGCGCGATCCACCGATCCCAGTCGCCCCCGGCGGCGGCCTGGCATTCCAAACGGATGGAGCCCATGGCGGCGCGGATCGCGGCGGCCCGGGCCTGCCGGGCCTGCTCGGCGGACAGGATCGGAAGCCTGCGCGGGACCGGACTCCCGGCCGACTGCACGGCCGCCTTCTTCTTCGCCCGCGTGGCGGCGCGCACCACGGCGATGGCCCGTCGCTTGCGCTTGGCCTCGGCCGCCCTGCTCGCGCGGACGGCCCAGCCCGCCGCAATCACGAGGCAGATCCCGACGATCACGGCAATCCTCGCGCGCCTCCTGGCCGTCATCGGGCAGCCTCCTTGCGTACGTAATAAGGCACGTGGTCGAAATCGTCGAGGTCGTCAGCGCTCCGCGCCGAACTCAGATCCTCGCCCGCCTTGCTCAGCGGGACCAGTTCCAGCCGTAGCTTCTTCCCAGCCCCATAGTCGGCCGCCGCCTGCCGAACGTTGTTCTTCATCCCCCAGAACACCGCGAGAAGCTCGCCGTCGCGGTAATCCCCTTCGATAATCCGATCCACATGCAGTTTTACGTAAGTCAAACAATCCTTGTAGGGCACGGCAAACGGCTCGGGAACGCGAGAGCCAGCGACGACCGTGGCCTCCACCACGATCGGCCCGGCGGTGTGGGCTGTGGCGGCTCCGGTTGACGGATCGGAAGCCGCTCGACCGCCGGCACTGGTTCCCGGCTCCGGCATCGGGACGACGGTCCAGTGGGCGAGCATCAGCTCACGCGCGGCGAACTCCCAGACCACGACCGCCTTGCCTCCGAGCGGGGCCGGCCGGCGTGCCAGTTCGCGGCGGGTCTCGGTGGAACCCGAACCGTTCCGGGCGATCACATCCACGTCGCGACCGAGCGCCAGGGCAAGCTGCGGGGCAAGGCCCGCCGCTTCGCCCCAGCCGAGGTCGGGCCGCGTGTAAATGTTGCTGAAGCTATCGCCGAGCAGC
>DAHZZC010000470.1 GCA_027435495.1 Planctomycetales bacterium | reverse complement strand
GAGGCCCCGCCGTCGGTCGCGCCGAGCCGCTGGGCGTTGGGGAGCAAGTGGCCGGATAGGTCGGTCGCCGTCACGCTGATCGTCCCGGCGACGATCGCCGTGAAGCCCTCGCCCTGCGCCCCATTGAAGTTGTTACCGGTGGCGACCACCACCGGGATGTTCATCCCGCGCAGCTCGCCGATCAGGTTCACCACCTGCTCGGGAACACCGCCGCCCTGGGCGAACCAGTCGTGCATGTAGTTCTGGCCGTCGGAGAACGAGAGGTTGATCGCGGTGATGTTGTACTGAGCGTGGTTGTTCGCCACCCACTGAAGGGCGTTGGCGATGCTCTGGAGGCTGGCCGTCCCGCTGGGATTGGTGACTTTCAGGTCGACCAGGTTCACCCCCGGCGCGACACCCGGGTCGGCCGGATTGTTCGAGCCGATCAGCCCGGCGACTCCGGTGCCGTGCGGCGAACTGGTCGAGTTGGCGTTGGAACCCTGGGGCGGGTTGGCGACGTTCGGGTTGGAGAAGTCGTAGGCCGCGATCACCCGGGAGCCGATGGCCGGGTTGTTCGAGTCAATCCCGGTGTCGATCACCGCAACGGCCATCCCCGAGCCATTGACGCCGTAGGACGACTGAACGGTCGAAGCGCCGATGACCGGGTCAAAGGCGCCGCTGGCGGAGACCGAGGAAACGGCCTCGGTTCCAGCCGGACGGACGCGGAGCGCCGGGTGGAGGTGATGAGGCGCCGTCTGATGCGCCGCGTGCAAGGCATGGTGAATCCGCGCGGCGTGGACCTGACCCGCGTGGAGCCCGGTCGACAGGAGGCACCGATCGTCCAGGCTTTCGAGATGAGGCCGATGAAGGCGGCTATGCCGACGGAGGCCGGGCTTGAGGGTCCATCCCATGAATCGAGTCTCCCCGGGCAGCCGCCAAACCATCGGCTATGGCCGCCCCGCGTAGCGATTGTGGGCGCTCTCCTTCCTTGGCGCGACCGGGCGGAGGCCGGCTCGTCTCGGCCCGAACCCCGGTTGCGGAGGGCCGCCTCGGGCCGATCAAGCCCGTAACGACCTTTCAGAGCGCGAACAAGTTCTCAGAGACGGACCACCGACGGCTCCGGGTCTCATCCCATGAAATTCGTATATCTCTGCGCGAAAACGCTCCCTGCGCCCCCGGCTCATCGCCCGGGCGCGGAGAATCGTCGGCCGTGCGGGGCGGCTGGGCAGGGCGCACTTCCGGCACCCGGCCCCGGCACCCGAGGACGGCGATTCGGACCAGACCTCCTGTAACGGACCGACCGGCTTCTTCATGCCGGGACGATCCCCTTGCGGCGGGCCGGGGGGCCTGCCGCGCCGGTGCGCTCCTCTCGCACCGACTGCCCCGCTCACCCGATCGCGACATCGCCGCGATCGGCCGATCCGGAGCCAGGCGCTTCGGCCCGAGCCACTCCGACTTGTGCCCCATCATGGGACGACCTAGAGTGGTGGGGCGCGTTTGCGCCGCCGGCCAGGACACGGTCCCGTCCGGTGCCCCTTGTATCGGACCATTCCATGGGGGACGTTCGTGGGAAACACGGAAATCATCGGGGTGATCCCGGCCCGATTCGCTTCGACCCGACTCCCCGGCAAACCCCTGTTATCCGACACCGGGCGACCACTGATCGCGCACGTCCTCGACGCCGCCCGACGCGCGCGATCCATCGGCCGGATCATCGTCGCGACCGATGACCCCCGCATCGCCGATGCGGTCGCGCAGGCCGGCGGCGAATTCGCGATGACCCGCGCCGACCATCCTTCCGGCACCGACCGCGTCGCCGAGGTCGCCCGATCAATCCCCACGGCCCGGATCGTCGTCAACCTCCAGGGAGATGAGCCCGAGGTCTCCGGCGAGGCGCTCGACCGCGTCGTCGAGCTGCTCGAAGCCGACCCCGAGGCCCCGATGGCGACTCTCGCCACCCCAATCCGCGACGAGGCCACCTACCGCGACCCGGCCTGCGTGAAGGTCGTTTGCTCGTCGCGCGGCCGGGCGTTGTACTTCTCCCGGAGCCCGATCCCCTGCCACCGCGACGGCCTCCCCAATCCCAGAACCGCCCCGCGACCCGTCGCCCACCTGCATCTCGGCCTCTACGCCTACCGCCGCGACTTCCTCCTCGCGATCGCCGAACTGCCTCCCTCCCCGCTCGAGGCCGCCGAAAAGCTCGAACAGCTTCGCGTTCTCGACGCCGGATTTCCGATCGCGGTTGGGATCGTCGAGGAGGCGAGCGTCGGCATCGACACACCCGAAGACTACCGACACTTCGTCGAGCGTTGGCGAGCCGCCCAGCCGGGGCCCAACTCGACCGCGCCGGCGTCCTCGACTTGAATTCCGCCCCGACCGCCGGGTCAAATAATGTGTCGTCGAGGTTCCCACCATCCCCGTCCCAATCCGGGCCGGGCCGGACAAGGCGAGGCCAGATGTCGACGGACTCCGACTCCCAGACCAGGAACTCCCATGCGGAGGCAATCCCGGCGATCACCGCCCGGATCGTCGCGACCTACGAGGAATGCGGGCGAATCCACCACCTGGGCCATTCCCCACTCCCCAGCTACCGAGAGGTCGTCGACATCCTCGCCGACCTTCGCGAGATCCTCTACCCAGGCTATGGCCGCCGCCAGAACCTCCACCTGGGGAACGTCGCCTTCCACGTCGGCGACCTGGTGGACGGCCTTCACG
>DAHZZC010000469.1 GCA_027435495.1 Planctomycetales bacterium | reverse complement strand
CAGCCCCAACCAGCGCCGCGAGGGTCGCGCCCAGCCCCAGGGCCAGAACCCGCCCCGACAGAATCTGTGAGGATTCCTGCATGAGACTGCTCCTCTCGGGGTTCGAGCCAGAGCCGTGGTTCCGGCCCCCTGTCCTGAGTGGTGTGATCTCCGATCCTTACGGGAAGCACAGCGGCGTCCACCGAACAGGAGCGAGGCGGCGGTCGGGGCCGCAAGGTGTATCGCACGTCGCGAGCGCGTTGAGAATGCTCCCCGGGTAGAGGGCCAATCAGCGCAACAAAAAACCCCGCACATGCGAGAATTCGCACGTCGGGGCCGCCCTGGCCGAGGAACGATCGCCCTTCTCGAGCAATCCAGGTGATACAATAATCCCCGGAGACTTTGATGTCAAGATTCCACCACGAATCGAGTCGCCGGGTGTTCGTTCTCGGCTTCTCACCACGCAGCATCCGTCACGGGGTTGCCTCAACGGTGTCGGACGCAGATTTCACTATTATGAACGCCAGCCTTTGTTGTTTGATAACAATAATTTCACATGTTCAACACAGTGTAAATTATCAATTTCGGAAGCTGCCGGGGCGGAGTTCGCCTCAGTTGCACGTGATACTCACACATTTTCCTTGATCGATCGATGAGGTGCGGGGACAGTCGGGGACAGATGACGAGTAACGGGACTCCGATCGTCGATTTGGCGGGGAAGCCGGGCCAGAAGATCCTCGCCCTCGAACGGACGGGACTTGTCGTAAAGGCTTGAAAACGAGGCTTGCCCAACGACCGACCAGCAGGAATGCATGGTTCATACTCTGAACATATCGAAATTATGAGTGTTCCGGGAGGTCGGTCAAAAAGTCCCGTGGAGTCTCGTGGAGACCCATCGGAGACTTTCGCGATCTCACCTGATGCCCGGCGGCTGGAGCTTCCCGGGGGATTTGTCGCGAAAACGGGCCTTCCATCGTCGGGCGGCCTATGCCGGGCTGCCGACGAACCGGACCCGGACGATCTTCCGCTTCCCCACTCGGACAATCAGGCCATCCGCGACCGCGATCGACTGCTTCGGATCGGTGATGGGTTGGCGGTCGACATCGATCGTCATCCCGCCCCCCTCGACAACGCGGCGGGCGTTTGAAGTGCTGGTTTCCAGGCCCAGTTCCTTCAAAAGGACGAACGCGGGAATACGTCCCTCGGGGTCAAGCTTCGAGTGGTCGAGCGGGGCGTCAGGGATCTCATCGGGGTCCTCGCCAGCGGCTCGCCGGCGGAACTCACTCGAGGCGCGGTCGGCGGCAGCTTCACCGTGGTACTGTGCCACGATCGACTTGCCCAGGACTTCCTTCGCGTCGCGCGGGTTCACGCCCGGAGCGAGCAGGCGATCAACCTCGGCCATCGGTAGTTCGGTCAGCAGGGTGAAGTACTGCCGCATCGGCTCGTCCGGCACGCTCATCACCTTGCCAAACTGGTTCTCGGGCGCCTCGCCAACGCCGATATAATTGCCGAGGCTCTTGCCCATCCGACGGACGCCATCGGTGCCGACCAGGATCGGCATGGTCATCGCGATTTGGGGTTCCTGCCCCTGCGATTGTTGCAGGTCGCGCGCAACCAGCAGACTGAAGAGTTGCTCGGTCCCGCCGAGTTCGATGTCCGCCTGGATCTCGACCGAGTCCCAACCCTGCATCAGCGGGTAGAGGCACTCGTGAAGGTAGACCGGCTTCTCGTCAGCGATCCGTTTGGCGAAGTCCTCTCGCGCCGAGATCTGGCCGAGGGTCATCCGGCGGGTCAGGTCGAGGACGTCGAGAAACGACCACTTCGAGAACCAGTCGCCATTGTGGTGGACCTCAGCGTGGTCGAGGTCAATGATCTTGCCAACCTGGGCAAGGTAGTCGCGGGCGTTGGCCTCGACCTGCTCCTTCGTGAGCCGGGCACGGGTCTCGTCGCGGCCGGAGGGGTCGCCCACCAGCGCGGTGTAGTTGCCGATGATGATGACGGCGGTATGGCCAAGTTCCTGAAACTGGCGGAGCTTCCGCAGCGGAACGGTGTGGCCCAGATGGACGTCGATGCCGGTCGGGTCGATCCCGTACTTGACACGAAGCGGGCGTCTCTCACGAACGGATCGTTCGAGCTTCTTCAGGAACTCGGCCTCGGGAACGATCTGCTCCACGCCTCGCCTGAGGATCTGGAGTTGTTCAGCGACGTCCTTCATGCATTCCCCCTGCGGATCAGGCCCTCCGCGATCGTCGGTGATCGCATCCAGGCTCCATGGTGGCAGGTCGTGGGCCGGTCGTAAAGACCGAGAGCACTTCGAGTATGTCTGGGAGCGCAGTTCACGGATCGTCCTCGACGAGATATGCTCGATAAGCACGAACCGCGCTGATCCGGCCGGTTGACCGTCATCCTCCATCGAAACCTCCATGAGCCAGAATCCGCCCCCGATCGACATCACGATGTCGGATATCGAACGGTCCGAACCCCTCCGCGAGCTGACGCTTGGGCAGTCGACACTGCGCCCGCCACCCGTCCCTCCAGAACTGGGTGCGATGGCCGAGGCCGAGAGTGAGGAAATCGAACGCCTCGCCGGTCGGTGCCAGGCGAAGGCCGACACGATCCGGTGGCAGGTTGAGAGCCATCAGCAACTCTGGCAGGGCGTGGAATCACCGATCGACGAAGCCCCGGTGGATCCCGAACTCGTCGCCTGGTCGGGCCGGCTGGTCGATTGCTTCTACTGGCTGGATGCCGAGGACCCGTCGCGATCGGCCGACCTCTCGCTGCTGGAGGACGTCGGAGGGTGCTACGAGGCGATGGCCGAGGCGCTCGCGTTGATGCTCGGCGGGGAGTCGCGGCGGGGCAAAATGGAGCGAGCGCTGCCGATCCTCGCCGAGTCGCAGTCCATGCTTCGGAGCGCCTTGCAACGACTGCGGGCTCCGAATGATCCCGATCAGGTGACCGTCTATCAGATGGTCCGGGATGCGGCGGCAAGGCATCGGATCTTCGTCCGCCGATATCTCCGGACCGATGACCCGGCCGACCCTGCTGGATGGCCAGGCCTGCTCTCCCGAATTGAGTCGGCCGGCGGTGGAAATCTCTCGCGCATCCATCGCGAGAAGCTCGACCAGGTCCGCGACCTCGCCGAGGCCATCTCCCGCGGTGAGAACTCCGACGACAACTGGCAGGCGATCATCTCGACCGTTGAGGAGGCCATTGACGACGGACTGCCCCCCAGTAATCGCGAGGTCCGCGAGGTACTCTCTCCGATCGTCGACGACCTCCCCGATCGCGACGACCTCCCGCAAGGTTTCCGAAGGGTCCTTCGCGAGATCGACCGATATCTCGCCACTCGCCCGGCGCCGAAAATGGCACCCA
>DAHZZC010000468.1 GCA_027435495.1 Planctomycetales bacterium | reverse complement strand
ACTTGAAGTCCGGGCGGGACGATTGGGCGAAGGACCTCGGCCGGGACGGGCCAGTGGAGGAAGAGAAGGTCGCGCCACTTCATCCAGAGGACCTGAAGGTCGCGGGGCCTTCGGGTTGGCTCGATGCGGTCGATCTCGGGGCGGAGCATGAGCATCGGCCCTCTGCTGGGTTCGCGATCAATAGGCCTCGGAGTTCAGGACCTCGGATCCGGCGGCCGTGCTGAGCATCCTCCAGACCCGGAGTGCGATGGAGTCCTTCACGAAGTGGACGGACCCATCGATGGTCGCGACGTTGACGCCGCCGGGGTGCCGGCTCCGCGCCGCGTACATCTCGGGGAGTGCGGTGGTCGCCGTCGTGCAGGGTGGGTTGGGCGGCCGATTGATGCAATAGATCGGGCTGAACAAAACGTCGGGGAACGAACTGTTGGGGGTTGAGTAGGCCTCGAAGGTCGCGGCATCGCCCCACCAGGAGAATCCTCGGAGGTCCAGTCCCTGTCCGACGACCACCTCGGATAACAACATCGTGTTGCTCAGTCCATCCGTGATCCGGGAGAAGGGAACGGTGGACCGAGCCGGCTGGCCGTAATCGCCGAGCGGCGAGCCCATGTCGGCCAGGGGCGCCCCGAGGAACGAGACTCCCTGATAGTCGGCCTGGAGAACGGTCGTATTGCCAAAGTTCGCCGCATAATTTTGCGAGGTGCAGGCGTAGGTCGTCCCGTTAATCGAGCTGGAGATGGGTGCGTTGGTCAGGTCGCTCGGGCAGGTGTAGAGGGAGAGTCGGTTGGAGGTCACGGAAACGTTGGCGGCGCCGAAGTATCGGAAGTCGAGGTCATAGGCTGGGGGGACGCCGGGCGCATTGATTCCCGAGGAGTTCCAGGCGTTGAAGAGAGGCCCCTGCTCGATCGAGGGGAGGACGTAAACCAGCCAGGTCCCCCAGCAGCACCCCTTTTTGCCGGGTGGGAGGGTTCCGACGGCCTCCTGATAGAGTTGCATCGCCAGTGCGATCTGCCGGAGGTTTCCCTGGCATTGCGCTCTTCGGGCCGATTCGCGGGCTGCCTGGACGGCTGGGAGGAGCATTCCGATCAGGGCCCCGATGATCGCGATGACGACCAGTAGCTCGATCAGGGTGAATCCTCGCCGTTGCTGGATCATGGACGCGATTCCGCCTGGGCCGGTTCGGCCGTTCCCTGAAGTTTGAGCCGCCAGTGGTTTCGGTCGCCAGCGACAACGTTGACCCGGAGCGTTGACTGCGAATTGTAGGCTGGGGGGACGCGCTCGACCATCGGCCGTCGGGTGTTTGGGGTCTGTCGAGGTCGGGGCGGCTCCTGCTCGGCCGAGGCGGAGTAGATCCGGACCCGGTAGGATCCCGGAGTCGGGCCCTGGTCGCGACCGATCGCGAATTCTCCGTGGCGGATCGTGGTACCGGTGAAGGTTCCGCCCTGACCGGGGACGAACGGCTCCAGCAGAATCGCGCCGGTGTCGAGCGGGTGCCCGTCCAGCGAAACTGTCCCCGAGATCGACTGCCGGCCCTCGCGATCCGCCACTGCGCAGCCGAGGATCGAGATCAGGGCGAGCGCCCCGACGATCGACTTGCCGGTCCGATAGAAAAAACAGAGGATCATAGCGAGAGGATATCTGCCGGTCGGGTTGTCCGGGAAGGTACGGCCGGGAGAAGGCCCGAGCCGATCGGCGCGGGCTGGAAAAAAGTTGAACCCGTGCGGCCCCGATGGTGCAGTTAGGTAATGAGGCGACCGCTAGGGAGGAGCCCCGAGCGATCGCCGAGGGAGACGGCCGAATGATGGAGTCGCCACCCAGACCGACGGACAGGCAACTTCTGAATGACTACGTGAGGCGAGGCGATGCCTCGGCGTTTCACGATCTTGTCCGCCGGCACGGTCCGGCGGTGCATCGGGTTTGCCTTGGCGTTCTGAAGGATGTCCACGAGGCTGAGGATGCGTTCCAGGCGACCTTCATGGTCCTGTCGCGTCGGGCTCCGGAGATCAACGACCCGGAAGCTCTTGGCGGTTGGCTGCGTGGAGTGGCGCATCGAGTCTCGATCCGGGAACGTCAGCGTTCCTTCCGTCGCCGGGCGATTGAGAAAGCCGCCAATGAGATCTCTGCGCCGGAGCCCGAGGCGCCCTCGCGGGAGCCGGACGTCGAACTACGGGAGCTGGTCGGCGAGGAATTGAGTCGGCTGCCGGACGAGTATCGGCGTCCGATCCTGTTGTGCTACCTCGACGGTCTGACTCATGAACAGGCAGCGAACCGTCTCGACTGGCCGGTCGGGACCGTGAAAGTGAGGCTGGTCCGGGGGCGTCGGCTCCTTCGAGAGCGGCTCGACCGGCGCGGGGTTGCTTTGGGTGCGGCCTTGCTGCTACTCCTCCGGACGGACCGCCGCGCTCACGCCGTCACTGGGGTGCTGGTCGAGGCGACGGTTCGAAAGGCCGCGATGGTGTCGGCCAGCCGTGGGGCCGCGATCGCTTGCAAATCTCCGCCCGCTTTCCGGAAGCCCATTGGGTCGGAGGGCTTCGGCCGACTCTTCCGATACCCCGGTCTCTGGGCCGCGGCCGTGATTCTGGCCCTGGCGCTGGGCTTCTCTGGGCCTGTCGCGCGTGTCCTCGCCGGTCCACTCTCGCCGGAAGTCGACCCGAGTACTGTCCCGAGTAACCTGGCCGATGTCTTGACGGTCGAGTGCCGCTGAGGCTGGTTGGCCCATCGGCAGAGAATTTGGGGCACGTCGGCCCCCTGCCCCACATTGCTTGCTCTGGCTCAGAGGTCGGAGGGGATTCCATGTCCCTGTCCGATGGGCCTTCGTCTGCGCCTGTTCGCCAATCCGGATGGGACCGGGTTTGGCCTGGGGTTTCTTTTTGATTCATCCGGATCTCCCCGGCCGACCCGGTCTTTCCGACCCTTTCCCCGCAAGGAGAAGCATCGATGAATCTCTCTTTCGAGGTGTCGCCAGGAGAATGGTCGAGTCCGCCTGGAGGTTCGGAGAGACACCCGCGCTCCGATGCCGGGCGCCGCTCATTCCTGCGTCGGGGTGCCGCGGCGTTTTCCGCCGCGTCGGCCGCGTTCGCCGGACGCGAGGCGCACGCCACAAACCCGAACTTCCTCCCGAGCCTCTACCCGAACGAGAATGTCCTGGAATTCCAGACGATCCAGGCCGACGAGCAGGCGCACGTGAAGTTCCTGGTCAACGCACTGGGGGCCGACGCTCGTCCCATGCCGACCTTCCAGAACCTGCAAATGAACAATCTTCAGCAGTTCGTCCAGAACTCGATGGTCTTCGAGAACACCGGCGTCGGAGCCTACCTCGGCGCCGCGGCTTACATCGACAACGTACCGTATCTCGTCGCCGCGGCCGGGATCATGGACATCGAGGCCCGGCACGCCGGGTATCTCAACGTCCTGAATAATCGGAAGATGACCCAGAATGTCCTCGGTCAGTCGCCCTCGTTCGAGGTGGCTCTGACCATGCAGCAGGTCGTCGATCTTGTCTCCCCGTACGTCGTCAGCCTCAACGGTGGGCCGCCGCTGACGTTCTCGACCATTCCCTCGGCCGAGAACGACATCGCCATTCTGAACTTCGCACTCGCGCTCGAGTACCTCGAGATGACCTTCTACAACATCAACGTGCCGAAGTTCACGGGCTGAACTACTCGGGCGACCGGGGCGAGGACGGCGCCTCCCCGAAGACTGTGGCGGTTTGCCGCACTCGCCCCGTCGCGCCCCGATCGCGGCCGATCCACAAAAGCAGGAGAGACGACCATGATCCGCAGACTACTGTTCGGCGGCTGGCTCGCGACCATCGCCACCGCCGTGTCCCTGTCCGCGACATCCGCGCGGGCCCAGTCATCCGTCGACGAGGCTCAACTGGAGACCTTCCTCGGCCTGACTCCTCCGAGCGGCCTGAACTCCGGCGCCCTGACGGGGTTGGGAAATGGGCCGGTGACCGACGGCTCGGCCATCCTGCAAACCGTCGTGGTGGGGGCCGGCGGCGCGACCCTCACCTTCCAGGCTGACTTCCTCACCAACTCTCCGCCGCCCGGCGCCAACCCGCTCGCCGCGCTCGACCCCTTCGCCTTTTACACCCAGCCGACCCTCACCGATTTCGCCGACAACTTCACCAATTACTCTGGGAGTTCGCTGACGGGCCTGATCGCGGCTCCCTCGCAGACAGGCTTCGCCTACCAGACCGGATACACGAGCTATTCGGTGAGCCTCTCGCAGGGCACCTACAATCTGGGCTTCGGGATCGCCGACGTGACGGGCAACCAGTATCCTTCAGCGCTCCTGATCTCCGACCTCTCACTGTCCGCGGGGAGCCTCAAGAATGGCTCGTTCGGCAGCGGGGATTTCTCCGGATGGTCGACGATCGGAAACACGAGCGTTGTGACATCTGACTTCGGGATCAACCCGCCGGTCGGGCCTGACCAGGCCCTGATCTCAACGGCGAGCGTTCCCGAGCCCTCGGCGTTCGTGCTAATGATCGTGGGCGGGCTGGGCGCCGCGCTTGCCATTCGCCGGCACTGCCAGTCCCGAGCCTGATCGAGGCCATCGACGAACGACAACGGCCGGTGTCGCCCCGACATCGGCCGTTTCCTTGCGCGGTGATTGCTGCGGAGATCGGATTGAGCCGAACGACCGAGGGTCCGCCCGGAGATATTGGTGTCAACCGGGCGCGATCGGGCCCGCCGGCTCCTCGCCCGCGATCAGATGAGCGTTTCGAGCAGGAGCTTGAGCTTGCGGACCTCGACCTCGCGATCGAACGGGTTGTCGGGACGGTCGAGGATGGCGACGCTCAGACCTCGGTTGTAGCCGTGGCGCTGGAGCATGGTGACGATCCG
>DAHZZC010000467.1 GCA_027435495.1 Planctomycetales bacterium | reverse complement strand
AACGCCTCCATGCTTTTCATCCCCATTGGATGAACTGCGTTCATAGAAGGAGCCGGCTCCAGCCGGCGATTTTCGCGATACCTTTTGCTGCATCTCCTGTAGGAGCCGGCTCCAGCCGGCGATACTCGCACCGGAGAGGATTACTGGGCAGGTGTATCAGGCGAGTCCTGGTATCGGCCTCAAGAGGATGTCGAGTTATTTTTGACCACCAAACTCCGCGCCATACAGCTCGGTGGCGGCGACGGAGACAATTTTGGCGCCCGGCTTCACGCCTCCGGTGAGCGCGGCGAGCTCGCCGACGACGCGGTTGACGAAGACCCGGCGGCGGGTGTAGACGCCGGGTCCGAGGTTCTCATAGACCCAGGTGCCGCCCTGGGCGTCGCGGATCAGGGCCGACCTGGGGACGGCGAGTGCCTCCTCGTCGCCCTTCAGCGGTAAGGTCACGCCGACGCGCTGACCCGGGCGGATCGCGTGGTCCTTGTTGTCGACCTCGTAGAAGAGGTGGACCGTCGCGGCGATCGGGTCGCCCGAGGGGGGCGCCGTCACCGGCTTCGCCGGGCGGGTCTTCACGCCGGGCGGATCGGCCAGGCCGCCAACGCCCGCCGGCTGGTCGAGTGCCAGCCGGTCGACGTCGCCGACATACACCGGCACCCTCACCCAGATCGGATTCAGCTCGGCGACGTCGAACAGGATCGAGCCGGCCGGGACCGGCTGGCCGACCTGTGCGTGCAGGTTCTGGAGCACTCCCGCCACCGGCGCCTTGACAATAATCGACGCCATCCCGCCGGAATCCGCACTGCCGGCGACCCGCTCCAGCTCGTCGCGCCGGGCCTCGGCTCCGCGGAGGGCCGTCTCGGAAACGTCGCGCTGCGCCTTCGCGTCGATCAGGGTGGCCTGGGGCATCAGCTTCTGCTTCACGGCCTCCTCGGCACGCTTCAACGCCGTCTTGGCGATCTCAAGCTGGGCCTGCGCCGTCTTGACCTGCCCGTCCGCCTCCTTCACCAGAGGGGCGATCGTGGCACGGGCCTCGGGCGAGAGGATCGGCCGGATCACGAAGACCGCCTGCCCCTTTTCCAACCGAGAACCCGGGAGCGGGATCGAGCCCTCCTCAGGCGCCTCGACCGTCCCTAAAAACGGCGAGGCCACGTTGATCAGCCGGCCCGGCGGAATCATCGCCTCACCGCCGTAGCTGATCGCTCGGGGAACCGCCCGCCGCCTCGCCTCAACCGACACCACCCCCAGCCGCCTCTCCGCCTGCTCCGTCAGCGTCAGCTTCGCGAGGTCCGCCTCCTTCACCGCGCCGGTGACCTTCGACGGCTCCGCATCCTTCGCCGGTGCCGATGCCGACCCCTTCGGCGCACCGGCCGGCTCGCATCCAGTCACCCCAAAACTCACCGCGACCGCCAAGGTCGCCGCCATCTTCTTCGACCAAGAGCACGATTTCATGGAGTCAGCCCTGGAGCGGCACGGCCGCAACGGAAGCGTTAAGATCGGTGCCCCGCCCGCGGCCTCCGATCGTGTTCCCCGCCCGAAATGCCCCACCATCATGACCAAAACTCCCCCGATCGGCCCAGCGTCAACGTGCCGGATGAGCCGGATTTTAGAATTGACGACCGTGAAACCACCGAAATAACCGGTGTCCCGCGTGCAGCCGGACAACCGGATTGGACGATAATCCGGGTAAGCTGGTTGTGTCGCGGTAAGGGCCTGGATGGGCCGTGCGGATCGGAGCGACAACGGGCGGCTCTGACCGTTCGTGTCGGAGGATCGAGGAGAGAGGCTTCCCATGGATGGGATCACCCTGCGAAGGATCGCGCGGGCCGCATTGCTGCCGGCGGTGATCGGGATATCGGCGATGGACCCAGCTCGCGGCGACGACCCGGCGCCCCAGGACCCTGCCGGGTTGGATCGCCTTCTCAGGAGTTATAGCGTCCCGGCGGCTCCGACCGGCCCCACCTTGCCCGCCTCGCCAGCGACCGGCACGCGATCGGGGCGTCAGATTGTGGCGTCGACGGGCGAGGCGCTCCCGTCCACCTGGTGGCCGAAACCAGCCTCCAGGCTTCCATCCACTGGAGGCCAGTGGCAGCAACCCGCCCAGGCCCGGACAACCCGCCCGGCGCCGGCCTCGCCGAGATCCGCGCCCGCGACTCGCCCCACCCCGGCGACGGGATCAAGCGTCGCGACCAGACCCCTGGTCGCGCCCACACCGACACCGCCACCGCTCCGGCCGATCCCATCGACGACGACGACCGCTCGACGCCCCTCCACGGATCCGTCGCTCCGGCGGACTCAGGTGGGCGGGCCCGACATGGGCGCGGCCCGCCTCCCGAGCGTCCAGCCAATGCCGCCGGCGGCGGCGGGACTCACACCTCTGCTGGGCGAGGCGACGGGGGGGATGGTCGGCGGCCAGTCATTAAGCCTTCAGGCTGCCCTCTATGGCGCCCTGACGGGCAACCCCGACCTCGTCGCCCTCCGGCAGGGAAATCCCCTGGCGGCCTCGGCCGAGGCGGTCGAGGTGGCCCGGCACTTCCCGACCACCCTCAACCCGACCCTCTGGATCGACTACCGGCCGATCACGCTGATCCCTCCCAGCACGTTCGGCTCGGGAAGTCCGGGCGGCAGCACCGGCGGCGGACATGCCTCGTCCAGCCACGGCGGCTATTACCATTACGGCCAGGACCTGATCTACCTTTCACTCCGCCAACCAGTCGAGCTCGGGCACCAGACAACCCACCGCTATCACATCGCCAAGGCCGCTTACGCCCAGCAGCAGTGGAACGTCTTGCAGGCCGAGCTCGCCGCACTGGTGCAGACTTACCGCTTCTTCCAGACCGCCGCTTACCGCCGCGAAAAGCTCCGCCTGACGCAGGAGCTTTCCGATTTCAGCGATCGCCTGGCCGGCTCGGTCCAGCGCCAGTTGGAATCGGGCCAGGCCGGGGCCACCGCGGCCGACGTCGCCCTCGCCCGGGTCGAGAGCCGTGGCGCCCGGCAAGCGGTGAAAGCCGCACGGCAAGATTATCTGACCGCCCTGGCCGACCTGCGCAACCAGGTCGGGATCTCCGACGACGCCGGCACCGTCGAGCCGCTCGGCGAGTTCACCCTCCCCGAGTACATCCCGCCCGTCGACGAGGAGGAAATGGTGCAAACCGCCCTCTTCAACCGCCCCGACATCCGCGCCGCTCAGGCGCAGATCGTCGGCACCCACGCCGCCGTCAAGCTCGCCCAGGGCGACCGCATCCCGACACCGGTCATCGGCCCCCAGTACGAGATGGACGAGGCGGGCGTGCAATACATCGGGATGGTCCTGATCTCGCCGCTGCCGATCTGGAACAACGGCAAGCCGCTGGTCCGACAGCGAGAGGCCGAGCACCAGCGGGCGGCCGTGGCCGCCGATCAGGCCAAACAGCGGGCCGTCGCGCAGGTTCGCGCGGCCGTGGCACGCTGGAACGGCGCCACCGACCTGGTCAACGACTCCGCCGGACTGAGCAAGGAACTGGGCGAGGAGGTCTCGAAACTGGAGCGACTCTTCGAATTGCGGCAGACCGATCTTGGCCGGCTCATGCAGGCGCGTCAGCGGCAGATCCAGCTTGAAAACTCGCGACTCGACGCCGTCTGGGCGGCGACCCAGGCCCAGGCCGACCTTCTCCTGGCGCTCGGGACCCCCTCGCTGATCCACGGAATGCTCAACCGCGCCGAGCAGGACGCCGGCGCCGTTCCGGCCGACACCGCGTCGAACGCGTCGGCCCCGGCCCCGGCCATGCCCAACGCGTCGGCCGCCCCGGCAATGCCGGACCCCTCCGCCACGACAACCCCCGCGACCCGGCCCGCCATCCCGGCCGTCGTGCCCTCCGCCGATATGACCGCTCGCCCGACCGCCGCACCACGCCGATGATCCCCGAGAACCCTCCCGGCCTGGCGATCCTCAAACCCGACTCCAGGAGTTGTTGAAGCAAGCTCGACAGAATCCCTGTGCAAAAGCTTCGGAAATCCTGCCAGAAAAGTCCGCCAGGCTTTCCAGCCGGGCGGACTTTTGTCTTCTGGCACCACCTCTGAAGTTCACTTCCCCCCCCGTTCGGTCCGCCTGAAAACGTCACCTCCGGTTTTTCGCGGAATCCGATTCATTCAGAAGTATGCAGATCATGATTAATAATGGCACATGAATCCTAGGAAATTCAGGGATATCAGATGACTGCCTTGATTGGCATCTCTGGGTTATCTAAAGGTTTTTGTGTTTTTCTCTTGACACAGACCTTCTTCCTGATCATAAGGGAGAAGATTGCTCACATTTCCCTTCTCCTCGTCGTGGATTTGGAAGGAGTCATCATGACGGCCCGAACTTCGTGCGGACTCGCGCTCGGCGCCGCGCTGATGGGGTTTGGCGCGGTCAATCCGGTTCGTGGCGGAACGGTCGATCCTGCGGCGGCTTCCGCGATGATTCAGTCAACGGTGACGGACCAGGACTTTGAGTTCCTCCATGCCTTTTACGGAGGACAGTCGCCGTCGTTGGATTACAACTCGTCGTCCAATGCGACGTCCTGGTCCGGCAAGCTTTCGGGCGATTGGCTTGGATCGCCCGTCAGCATCAGTTACACCGGCGATCTGTCGCAGTACCCAACGGGCGCGGTGACCTGGAGCAGCACGGGCACGTACGGAACCAGCACCTGGAGCGGCTCGGGCAGCGCCACCATCACCGACACATCAACCACCACGTTCAACGTCACGTTCCTCGATTCGGTCAGTGTGGGAGGGAACACCGGATCGATCAATTACGTGATCCCCGGTTCCCTCCTGCCAAACGGGAATATCATGTTTGGCACTCCGTCCAATCCGGAGGTCGGCACGGGTTCGGAGACCTTGAACGGAAATACCACCTTGAACGCGGCGTTGTTCTCGTATCTACGATTCTTTCCGTATGCCCCCTGCGATTACAGGAACGGCTACCCATTTCCGCCCTGGATTCCTGCGGATAACGTCTACTATGCAACCGCGGCGTCACCGACCGCGGTCGTCTTCACCTTGACCGGTTCCATTTCCGCGGTTCCCGAACCTTCCACCCTGGTCATGGCCGGCATGGCTCTGCTGGGAGGCGTACTCTCGGCCGTGAACTCGCGGAAACGAAGGCGTTGAGATCCGGTTCGGCCGGCGGCCCCACTCCGCTCGTCCCACGGGAATGCGGCCCCGCCGTGGTTCTCGTGGCCCACCGAGAGAGGCGAACCGAAAACGGGAGAACGACCCGGTCGGACGTCCACCTCGGTGGGCAAGGCTCGTCTCGAAAATGCTTCAGGTGCCGGGCGCGACCCTCGAAGGTCATCACGCGGGCGACATCGGCGTCGTCACTCCCATCGACATCGGCATCGGCATCGACATCTCAGGATTTCTCCTGTCATCGATTCCCGCCCACGGCTTTAGCGTCTCCGAGAATGCGGTTGCGATCGGTCCGAAGGTGGTCGGCCTCGCGGCGGAGGCGGGCGTTCTCGGGATGCTCGCGGGCGAGGGCGTCGGCGTCGGCGATCGCCCGGTCGATCGTCGACAGAGTTCCCGCGCGGTCGCCTCGTCGGCTGGCGACCTCGGCGCGTCGGGCGAGGGTCCGATGGCGGAGGATGCGGGCGTCGAGGTTGTTTCGGTCGTTCGCGACGATCGCGGCCAGATCCTTCTCGGCGGCGTCGAGATCAGCCTCGGCGTCGTCGAACCGGCCGATCGCGGCGCGGATCACCGCGCGGACCGATCGCGACTCGGCCAGCGCAGGCCGGTAAAACCGGACAGCGGGCGCGGCTTTCAGCAATCCATCAAGGATCTGGACCGATTCGTCGAGCATCGATCCAGCGTCCGCGGCCCGATTCTCGGCCAGGATCGCCGCGCGTTCGCGGAGGGCGACCGCGAGGTAATACCGGGCATCGGTTCCGATTTGCTCGCGACGGGCGATCGACCGGGCCAGTTCGATCGAGCGGTCGAGCGCGGCCGTCGCCTCGGTCGCTCGGCCCGCCTCACGCTGGAGCGGGAGGCGCTCGACCATCGCCATCAGGAGTAAAAGTGGGTCGATCGGCGATCCGCCTTCCTTGATCGCCTGCAAGCCCTCGAAGAGTCCAACAGCCTCGTCGGCCCGCGAGAGAGCGTCGGTGTCTCGCCCCTCGCAGGCGAGGTGTTGACTGTACGCCGACTGGACGAAGGCGAGGGTCCGGCGGCTCGACGGGCTCCCGGGGTGGGCCTCGTACTGCTCGCGAGCGATCGCCTGGGCGCGTTCCAGGCGGGCCGCCGCCTCGCGGGGCTGACCGGCCTCTCGAAGCGCTCCGGAAATGTCCACCAGAAATTGAGCCAGTAAATCCGCATGTTTCGGGTCGTCAGGGTAGTCGAGGATCAGGCCCCGATAGAGATCCTCGGCCTCGTCGAAGTGCCCAAGCGCGGCGGCGAGGTCGCCGGTGATGTGCTCGATGTTGGCGACCTGGCGGAGTGTCAGCGCGGTCTCGCGGCGCACTGTGGGGTCGTCGGGACTTTGGCGGAGGAAGGCGTGGGCAAACTCCAGCCCCTCGTGGGCCAGATCCTTGCGAAGGACAGCCAGTTCGGGAATGTTCGGCAGCTTCTCCTCGGCGATCCGGTTGAGCATCCGGTCGGCGGCGCGGCGGGCGAGCAGGAGGTTGACCTCGGCATCGGCGCGGGCCTGGGCCTCGCGGGCTCGCGCCAGCTCGGCCGTGCGCTCGGCCAGGCGGGCGGCGTCGCGTTCGGTGCGGACCATCGTGTTGTTGATCGCCAGCCCGATCACCGAGGCTACCAGCAGCGCCCCGGCCGCGGCGACGGGCGTTCGGTGGCGGCGGATCCAACGTCCGGCGCGGGCGGAAATCGGCTCGCGATCGGCCGAGACCGGCTCGTCGGCCAGCCACCGCTCGAGGTCGTCGGCCATCTCCAGCGCCGATCGATATCGATCTTCCGGGCGCTTCGCCATCGCCTTTCGCGCCACGGCGGCCAGCGGGCGCGGAACGTCGGAACGGTCGAGCTCGGCGTCGGCCCGAGGGCTCGGCTCGTGCGCGGCCTCGGGCTTCGCGACGGGCAGGCCAGGGTCGAGCGGTGGCCGTCCTGTGAGAATGCAATGAAGCGTCGCGCCCAGGCCGAAGATGTCGCTGGCGATCCCGACGGTCCCCAGCCGGCCCATCGCCTGCTCGGGGCTCATGTACTGGGGCGTCCCCATCGGGTAGCCGGGGAGCGTCCCCGAGGCGCCGCTCCACGACGGACGAAGCTCCTCCTCGTCGTACAGCGCCGTGTCCGACTCGGGCCGGCCGATCGCCTTGGCGAGTCCCCAGTCAACCAGCAGTGTCTCGCCGTACCGGCCGAGCATGATGTTGCTCGGCTTGATATCGCGGTGGATCACGCCACGGCTGTGCGCGTAGGCGACCGCGTTGCAAACGGCGATCAGCCGGTCGATCAGCCGGCGCAGGCCCATCGGCCCGCTCTCGGCGTCCACGTGATGGCGATGAATCGCGTTTTTGAGGGGTTCCCCCTGGATGAACCGCATCGCGTAATACGGTCGGCCGTCGGGATATCGCCCCATCGCGTACACCGGGACGATCCCCGGATGCTCCAGTCCGCCGGTGACCTGCGCCTCGAAGACGAATCGATCGCGGTCGGTCTGGAAGTCGGCCCGTTCCTCCTTGATCTGCTTCACTGCCACCTGGCGGTTGAGCTCGCGATCCGTCGCCAGGTAGACGCGCCCCAGCCCCCCCTCGGCGTGCGACCGAAGAATCCAGAACCGGGCGGTCGGGTCGCCGTCCTCGGCCGACGGAGGCGCGGCGAAGGTGCATGTCTGTTCGGGGTCGGACTTCGCAGGGGAGAATCGCGAGAGACTGGCGCGCAGCTCGGGATCGACCACCGAGGCGGCCAGTCCGTCGGGCGCCCCTCGGGTCCGGCTGACCGCCGAGAGGCTCTCCTTCAGGTCGCCCCGATGCTTCTCCAGGTGCTTGGAGACCAGGGCCGAAAGCAGCGCATGTTCGTCCTCGGCCAGCGACCCCTGCTCGACCAGCACCCGCCCCAGTGGATGCGACTTCTTCAGTACCCAGGCGTTGAGACCGGCGATCAGGGCGTCTCGCGTGAGGAAGTCCATCTGGAGCGCCAGAATACCGAAAATCAGGTTACGGTCGGCGTCGCCATTGGCCATCAACGGGGCTCCGCTCGTTCGTCGGGAGACAAGCTCGATCGGTCGACAGGTGTGCCCTCGATCGTATCCGGTTTGGGCCGCCCGGCCTAGTCCGTGCGGGCGGACGGCCTTAGGATGGAAGGATCGATCCAACACCCCCGATCCCGGAGGTCAGCTTGCCATGCCCGATCGATCCGCGACGATGGATCCCGCATCCGTGGAGGGATTCCAGGCCGAGCTTGCCCCGCCGATGCTGGTCGCCGGGGATCGGATGGACCAGCCGACGTTCCACGCACGCTACCGGGCGATGCCGCCCGGCACCCGGGCCGAGCTGATCGATGGAGTCGTCCACATGCCCAGTCCTGTCGGACCCGATCACGCGAGCGCCCACGTTCCCACGATTCTCTGGCTCGACCACTTCGCCGAGCAGACCACCGGGTTGCAGGTCCTGGACAACGCCACCGCGATCCTGGGTCCAGGGAACGAGCCCCAACCCGA
>DAHZZC010000466.1 GCA_027435495.1 Planctomycetales bacterium | reverse complement strand
CGCCACCACGCAAGACTCACTTCCGGCTGCTGGCCCGGCTTTGCCGGACGGGATTGGTTACCCGCAGGGTTCCGATAAAAGGTTTCTCGTTGTGAGCGATCCTCCTTTTCCGAGCTTCTTGGCGCAAGGACGCAGCTAGTTGATGCCGGGGAGAAGAAACGGGAGGGGCAAACGGGGACATTCCTAGATCTCGACGCGCTCTGGGAAATCCAGGGTATCTCACTGTGGAGGGGCAAACGGGTCACAAGTCTCTTCCATGCAATGATTCCGCAAATCTTGTGGAAATTCCCGCAATGCCGATCTCCATTCCCTTCTCTGTCCTCGCCATCGATTTATGCGCCCGCTTATCAGCCGGGAGAACGTGTCCGGAACCAGAATCGGCGGTTCCGGCGGTCTTTTGAGTTTCCTGGCCCCTCGGTCGCAACCCCGGCCCAGTCCATCGCCGTTCCGGAAGACGACCGCATGAGGGGCCACATGGCCCGTGATCCCATCTCTCGTCCACGGCATGGCTGTACCGGTGCCGCGGGGCCGGATTGCGGCGAGATGGCCTTGGCGGAGGTCGGGGCCCTCGCTATGATCCCCCTCGGTCGCGATCCGGATCGATCGCGGGCCGCGACGCCCGTTCTCCCCTTCTCACGTAGGTCTGACGGACATGGATGTCTCGCCGGCCCGGAAAAATCGAGCCTTGCGCCTCGCCGCGCCCCTGGTCTCGGCCATTGCGCTGGCGGCCGGTCCCGGCTGCTCGACCTACATCGGGACAACGGTCAAGAGCTATCTGAAACACGTCCGAAGCGACCCCGATCCCAACATTCGATATGTCGCCTATTTGAAGCTGGGCGAGCGCGACAAGTACGACAATGGCCAGGACCTCGACGACGCGGTCCAGACGCTCGTCAAGAAACTGGACGAGGGCCGAGAGCCCGTCGCTATCCGCGCCGTGATCATCCGGTCGCTCGGCGAGCTGGGCGACCGCCGCGCCCGCAATGCGATCGCCCGGATCGCCACCAATCCCAATGCCGAGCCGATGCTCAAGGTCGAAGCCTACCGAGCGCTGGGGAAGGTCGGCACGGCCGAGGACGCCATGACCCTCGCCCGGATCATGCACACCGACCCGCTCGAAGACTGCCGGGTCGCCGCCATTGAGGGAATCGGGGCGCTGAAGGTCGAGGATCCCCGGATCTACCACGTCCTATTCGAGGGGATGGAACACGAGGACCCAGCCATCCGGCTCGAATCGTATCGCGCCCTGAAGAAGATCACCGGGAAGGATTACGGGAGCGATCCGAAGGCGTGGAAGCAGGCGTACGAGTCGAAATCGGGCAAGGAGGGTCCGCCGAGCCCCGAAGCCAGGGCGGGAGCCCGGCCAACCGCCTCGACAACAGCAACGGCGACGACAACAGGGACGGCCGCGGCCCCGGCGGTCGACAGCCCCCCTGCTCTCCAGCGGTGAATCGGGCTGGCTTTCGGTCGGCATCTCGGTTGCGATATATAATGAGGATGGCCGTGAACCGGCCCGGCGTCCCTCGTGTCGGTGAGGGACGCGATCAGGGGGCGGAGCGGCTCGCCCCGGGTGCGCGGAGCCGCGTCGGGTCGGGTCGTGAATCCTCATGGACATCCACACGCTGGAGTTGCTCGAGTTTGACAGGGTTCGCGCGCTGGTCGCCGCGCGGGCGGCCTGCTCGCTGGGGAAATCCGGGGCGATGCGCCTCGAGCCCAGCACCGACCCGGGCGAGATTCACGACCGGCAGTCGCTGACAACCGAGATGGTGGAAGCCATCCGCGCCGGATTGAAGCCCGCCTTCGGCGGCCTGCGCGACATCCGAACGCTCGTTCGAAGGGCTCAGATCGGCGCGGCGCTCGAGGCCGAGGAACTGGCCGAGACCGGCGAGACCCTGCGAGCCATCGGCGAGATCGACCGCTGGCTGAATCGGATCGGCGACCAGTTCCCCAGGCTGGGCGGGCTCCGCCAGGGAGTCGGCGAGTTCTCCGGCCTGGTCTCCGCGATCGACGGCTGCCTCGATGCCCGCGCCAAGGTGATCGACACAGCGAGCCGACGGCTCTCCGCCATTCGCCGGGAGATCGGCCAGGTCGAGGAGCGAATCCAGGAGACGCTCCGCCACCTTCTTCGATCGTCCGAGGTCCGCCGGGCGCTCCGCTACCCGAACTTCACGATGGTCGGCCACCATTACGTCCTACCCGTCTCGAAGGACCATCGGGGCGAGGTCGAGGGCTCCGTGCTCCGCACCAGTGCCAGTAATGAGACGGTCTACATCGAGCCCCGGGCGATCGGCGAGAAGTCGGCGCAGCTTTCGTTCCTTCGGGCTCGCGAAACCAAAGAGATCCGGCGCATCCTGCGATGGCTCAGCGCGCAGGTCGGGCTGGTCGCCGAGAGCCTGCTCGCCACCCTGGAAACCATGGCCGAGCTTGACCTGATCCACGCCCGGGCCCGGCTTGCGATCGACTACCGGATGTCGCCCCCCCGGTTCAACACCGAGGGACGGCTCGTCCTCCGATCGGCCCGTCACCCGCTCCTGGAAGCTCTCTTCCGGAACGACCCGGCGATCGTCCGGCCGTCGGAGGGACCCGATCCGGAATCACCGCCACCGATCAGTCCCCCTGCCCCGGCCGGCGAGCCTCGGACCGTCGTCCCGATCGACGTGAACCTCGGCCTGCGGTTCCACCTGCTGGTGATTACTGGCCCAAATACCGGCGGCAAGACGGTCGCGATCAAGACGGTCGGCCTGCTCGCGATCATGGCACAGTCGGGCCTGCACGTCCCGGCCGCCGAGGGCTCCGATTTCCCGGTCTTCGACGATGTCCTCGCCGATATCGGTGACGAGCAGAGCCTGGAACAATCGCTCTCGACGTTCTCGTCGCATGTCCGGCGGATCAGCGAGATCCTCGGCAAGGCGACCGAACGATCGCTGGTCCTGCTCGACGAAATGGGCGCGGGGACCGACCCCGCCGACGGTGCCGCGCTCGGGCGGGCGATTCTCGACGAACTCTCGGCGATCGGTAGCCGGGCCATCGTGACCACCCACATCGGCGATTTGAAGACCTACGCCCTCTCAACCCCGGGCGCCGAGAACGCGGCGGTGGAGTTTGACGACGAGACCTTGCAGCCCCGCTACCGAATCCAGATCGGCGACATCGGCCAGTCGAACGCCCTGAAAATCGCGCGTCACCTGAAGCTGGCCGAGCATGTGATCGCGCGGGCCGAAACCTACCGCGCCCAGCGGAGCGTCGGCGAGATTCCCGAGCTGGAGATCCTCCAGCGAATGCGGAGGGAGGCCGAGTCGGCCCGCGAGCAGGCACTCCAGGCGCAGGCCGAGGCCGAGCGCACCCGGGAGGCGCTCAACCGCCGGCTCGCCGATCTTCAGGACGAAACCCGGCAGGCGGAGTCCATCACCGAGGCCCGGGCGCGACTCCAGCCGGGTGATCGGGTGGTGGTTCCCCGGCTCGGATACGACCGTCCCGGCCGCCTGGTGAAAATCGACCCGCGGAAGAAGACGGCGGTCGTCGCCATCGGGCACGTCACCTGGGACGTCTCCGTCGACGAGATCATCCCCCAATCGATCCGGACGCCTGCTCCCGCCGGCTCGATGCGAGCCCCTCGGCCGACCGTCCCGCTGGACGAGTTCGACGCGGAATGATCCAATCGAACGAGACAGGCTCGTTTCTCGTCTCGCCTCGCTCGGGGGGTTGCCATCATGGACATGCACGAGTTTACCAGAAATCGGCTGGCCTTCCCGCCGGAGGAACTCCTTCAGTATCGCGGGAAATACATCGCCTGGAGCCCTGACGGGAGGAGCATCGTCGCCAGCGACGAGGATCCAGAGCGTCTCGACGACCTCGTCCGCAAACACGGATTCGATCCCTCGGAGGTCGTCTTCTCGTCCGTCCCGGACATTGACATCATCCTGGGCGGGGGAGTGATGGGCGAGTGAGGATTCCCTACATGCCCGTGGCGATGGTCCGGCCCATTCCCGCCCTCGGAAACCGGTTGTTCCATAAAAATGCGGGAAGGGAACTGTCGCCTTTAGGCGACGGGTGAATTCCCGCCCTCCGATGTTGAAAAAGAGGAATGGATCTGGAAGCCGTGGATGATCTCCGGTACACTTGACTTATTGCTGGGACCAAAGCCTTCGCCCGGGCAAGCCGCTTCCTGTTCACAGGTAGGACCCCGGGGTTGCCGACGATCGATCGGTTTGCTCCCCAGATAGCCGGTGGACCGTCGTGAGACGGACCCAGGTAGACCCCCAGCCGCAAGGCTGGCTGGCCCGGACGGGGCCAGTGGGCGGTAACGTTGGGATTACCCGACGTCGCCCAAGAAGCACTCCCCTTCAGGGGAGGGAGTCGTCACTATCGTCCGGTTGTCTCCTTCCGGGTCGATGGCCCGCACGGAACTCGCGTCTGGGATGGGATGCTGGACACCGGCGCCGATTCGACGATCTTCCAGGAGTTGATCGCAATCCGCGCCGGAATCGATCTGAGTAACGCCGATCAGGGGACGATCGATCTCGTAGGCCGCCCCGCTCCGATCCTGGTTCGCTATGCCGCGGTCACCCTCCAGATCACCGACGGCCTCCGCGAGACCTATGCATGGTCGGCGGTGGTCGGGTTCGCGGCCACCCGCCTGCGGTACAACCTGCTGGGCCACGGCGGCTTCCTCGAATACTTCGACGTCGAGTTCCGGGGCGCCGTCACGTGGCGGTCGTGATGCCGAATGCCGCCTTCCCCGGGTCCCGGCTCGCGATGACACCGAGGCCCTGAAATCACCGACCCTCAGCCATTCGTCGGCACCTTGAGGAAGACGACGCCCAGCGGCGGAATCCTCAGCGAGAGGTGGAACGGCCGTCCGCCGTGCTCGCCGGGGATGCCCCAGGCGCCTCCGTGGTTGCCGAAGTTCGAGCCGCCGTAGACCTCCGAGTCGGTGTTGAGGATCTCCCGGTAGAAGCCGCCCGAGGGCACCCCGACCCGGTAGTCCTCGCGTGGGACCGGCGTGAAGTTGCAGGCCACCACGATCGCGTCGTTCGGGTCGCGTGCCCGCCTCAGGAACGCGATCACGCTGTTTTCCCAGTCGTGCAGCTCCAGCCATTCGTACCCCTGCCAGTCGAAGTCGACCTGGTGCAGGGCCGGCTGATCGCGATAGAGCGCATTCAGGTCGCGGATCAACTGCAAGATCCCCTGGTGGTCGGGCCACTGGAGCAAATGCCAGTCGAGGCTTGAATCGTGGCTCCACTCGCGCCACTGCGCGATCTCACTCCCCATGAAGAGCAGTTTTTTCCCCGGGTGCCCGTACATGTAGCCGTAGAGCAGCCGGAGGTTCGCCATCTTCTGCCAGAGGTCCCCCGGCATCTTGTCCAGAAGCGCTCCCTTGCCGTGAACGACCTCATCGTGCGAAAGCGGCAGAATGAAGTTCTCGCTGAACGCATAGATCAGGCTGAAGGTCAGCCCGCCGTGTTCGTACTTTCGGAAGACCGGGTCCTTCGCGATGTAGCGGAGGGTGTCGTTCATCCAGCCCATGTTCCACTTGAGGCTGAACCCGAGACCGCCCAGGTACGTCGGCCGGGAGACCCCCGACCAGCTCGTCGACTCCTCGGCGATTGTCAGGATGCCCGGATGCTCCTTGTGGCAAAGCTCGTTGAGCTTCTTGAGGAAGTCGATCGCCTCGAGGTTCTCGTTGCCGCCGAAGACGTTGGGGACCCATTCACCGGCCTTCCGCGAATAGTCGAGGTACAACATCGAGGCGACCGCGTCGACGCGCAGGCCATCCAGGTGGTATCGGTCCAGCCAAAACAATGCGTTGCCCAGCAGGAAGTTCCGTACCTCGGGCCGGCCGTAGTTGAAGATCTTGGTGCCCCAATCGCGATGCTCGCCCAGCCTCGGGTCGGAATGCTCGTAGAGGTGGGTCCC
>DAHZZC010000465.1 GCA_027435495.1 Planctomycetales bacterium | reverse complement strand
AGTCGCTCATCATGTTGGCCGGCTAAGAACAGCGTATCGACCCGGCGAACTCGGCCGTTCGACACGCTTCGGATATCAAGCGGGCCGGCACAACATAACAAGTCGGCGTCGATGGCTCCATGGGCCAGTGCAGCAAATCGGACAATATGAAGAATCGAGGAAAGTCAGGAAGATCGGAGCCATCCGGCGGCCGGACACAAAACAAGAACGGCGATTTTAGGAGAGTCAACGGGCCATCCGGGTGTATCGGGCACCAAGGAGATAAAATCACCCCTCGGACTCATCGATGGGTGATATCGCAAGTGGAGAGGATTCAGGGGACGATCTTGCGGAAGTCTCGGAAACCGGCAGCGGAGTGCGGCCGGATGCCGATTCTGGGGTAAGAATCACCGGATGATGACGTCGAATGAGACGTGCCCGGTGGCGCCGGGAGCCAGGATACCGGGGAGGGTCCACCTCAACTCGGTCGAACCGACCCGGTTGATCGCGGTGGAGAAGGCCGTGCCGGCTGGCCCGCGCGCGGTTCCCTTGAGGTACTCGAGGCGCGGGAGCAGGCTGTCGGCGATCGTGACCGCCTTGATCGGGGTGTTCCCCATGTTCCGGTAGAAGATCATGTAGGTGACAGTGTCGCCCGGCTCGGCCTCGGAGACGCTCACGCGCTTGATCACGGCCAGGCCCGGCCGGTTCGGCGGGGTCTCGACGCCCGTGACCTGGTGGGTCCCCCAGACCATCACCTGCTCGCCAGCCCCCTCGGTGATCCCGGTCACAACCGGCGACTCGGCCGACTTGATTCCGTCGAGGCGGATTCGCTGCTGGGCGAGTCCGGGCTTCTGGCGGTTCCGAGCCAGTTCGGGCGACTGCTGTTGAACCTTCAACTGGGCACCGCGGGCGTTCTCGTATCCTGCGGCGGCGCGGTTGTTCGATTTCTCGTCGAGGATGGCGCGTCCCTTGAAGCCCGAGGCTCGCTCGCGCTGGCGGGAGAGTTCGGCGGCCTGGTTCTGGACCAACCGGCGCGAGCCGGCCTCTGCGCGAGCCGTCTCGATCTTCTCGCGGATGACGTCGGTGTGCAGATGCCGGACGTCGACCGTCTCGTTCACGCCGGTGGCGACACGGACCTCGGCGAACCTTGGGGCGTAGATGCAGACGACGTTGGTCGGCAGGGTCCTCGGCTGGGATTGTCGGTCCAGACCGATGTCGAACCGAACCGCGGAGTCGCGAGGCTCGACGCCGCCGAGACCGCCATTGCCGCCGGCTGAGACCGGAACGCCTCGATCGCCGCCGTCGCAGAGGAATTCGTCGCTGGGCAGGAGGGTTTTCCGGGTGGTCGGCGCGGTACAGAGCGGGCCGGCGACGACCGGGCATCGCGTGCCGTCCTGCCGGGCAAACGGACAGGGCTGAGCTCCCATCGAGGCGGCGGCGTCGAGTCCGTAATCGCCGGGACCGTTCTCGATCTCCTCGATCGTCGGCCGGCGTCCTCCTACCCGGATGATCGCCATCGGACGCCCGAGAGCCTGCGCGACGCGGAGCGGATGCTCGGTCGGGTTGAGTGAGACGACCGGGATCTGGTCCTTCGCCATCCGGAACGGGAGTGCCTGGTCTGGGTCTTCGAGGTAGATCACCTTTGTGACGAGCCGGGCCCGGTCGACGACCGTGAGGAGGTCCTCGAGGGTGAAGATGACCCGGATCGGATACTTGCCCGGATCGATGGTCTCGGGCCGGTGGAGGTGCCCGACGACCTCGATCACCGGGAAGACCTCGACGCCCGGCCGCTCGGGGATGTTGGCGATTCGCAGGCGGTATCCGACGCCTCGTCTCATGCCGACGGTCAGGATTCCGCCGGCGTCACCCTGCGGGACCGGCACCGGAGTGGGCCCCAGGACTTCGACGACGACCCCCTCGGGCCCCTGAAAGCGGACGACCTGGACATCGGGCGGCAGGACAGGGACGGCCGGGCCGACGACGGCCTCACCAGCCGGTTGCTCCATCGCGGGCGCGACGGCCGGGGCCTGCGCCCGGGCGATCGCCGGGCCCGCGGCGATCAGGACGAGCAGGGCAACCCCAGCGGTGCGCCGGGGGCCAGTCGCGAATCGGCCGATCCATCCTGGACGGCTCATCGAACGATCCTCCTGACGGGCGGGCGGATAGGGAAAAGGGGCGGACCTCGCAGGGCGCGAAGCCCACCCCTCTGGTTTTCTCCGGTAAATCGTCCATTCTTCTCTTCGATCAGGGCTTGGGCACCGGCGGGGGCGCCTCATCGGTCGGCGGCTCGGCGGCCGGGGCCAGGACGGCCGGGGCCTCAAGGTCGGCCGGAGTGGCGGCGACGACCGGCGGGGTCGATGTCCCCGCGTTGGCCGACGGACCGGCCGGAGTCGGATTCGGCTCGGGCGTCGCGGCCGGAGGAACGACCGGAGCCGGAGTCGCGGGGTGGCCGCTCGCCGGAGCGCCGGCTGGCTGCGGGTCGAGGATCACCGTCCCGTTCGTCGCCGGCATGCCGGCCGGAAGCGATCCTGGAGCCATTTCGACCGCACCGGGAACCGGCGTCGTCACCACGGCACCATTATTCATGACGGGCCCAGGAACCATCCCCGCGGCACCCGGGATTATTCCGCCGCCGTTGGGCATCTCCAGGTCGATCGCACCGAGCCGAACAATCAAGAGGATGGTCCCGCGCTTGTCGGCCTCGATGATCGGGTCGATGCCGGGCTCCAACCGGGTCGAGACCAGCGTCTCCACGCCGGAGACGGCCAGTTCCTGGAAGCGGGGATCGGGGAGGTAGATGACCTTGGTCACAAAGTTTCCGCCGTCGAGGACCTGTCGGAAGTCCTCGTCCGTGAACTGGACCGGGATAGCGTTGTGCGAGAGATAGGCGTCGGTCGCCGGCGTGGTCGGGGCGACCTCGATGGTCGGGTAGAGTGCGGCGCCTGGTCGGCCCGGGATATTCGTGAGCTTCAGACGATAGATATAGCCCTGTCCGAAGTTATATCGGGCTGGGACCGTAAGCTGCCCGGGCATGTAGGCGCGCTCGCCGTTGGGACCGGCGGTCGATTGCCATCCGATCTGCATGCCGTCGGGATCGAGAAAATAGATCTGGCTCCGCGTGGTGACAAACCGACGGCCGGGGGCGGCGCCCATCGGTCCGCCGGCGCCGCCGACGCTCGCGGCCGTATACATCGGCGGTCCCGGGGCGGGCGCGTTCACGACCGCGTGGGGCCGAAGCCACTTCTTCAGGCCGACGCCCGGATTCGCATAGCCGAAACCGTCGCCGGCGGTCGCCGCCGCGAGCAGCAGCACTCCGATCGCTTGCATGGAAATCCTCCAGCTCCCACGGACGAAGTCGGGCCAGCAGCGCGGGAGGCGCCCGGGCCTCGGAATCCGTCGAGCGGGGAGAATGCGTGTCTTCCTGACATCCACCGCGGTCGTCGCCGACCCCGATCGGATCGGATCGCGTCGTCTTCGTGATTCGGATCCCACCCGGCCGGGTGAGCGTCTCCAGGTGGGACGAGGGGGGTCACTCCCGGATCGCCTGCCGGACTTGCGTCTCCTGACGCCTAGCGATTATGATCGGGCTTTCCTTTCCGACCCTTGAGGAATTGCCCTACGTCCCGTTCCTACCTGAGAATCGGATTTGCCCCTCACGATCGGGCGCCGTCCCCTCGGAGACGCCATGCCAGCCTCGATCGAACCGATTCTCAGAGGTACGGGCCCGAAGTCCCGGACCATCCGAGTCCTTCCGCGGGAGTGCAACCCATTCCGATGACCGAGCCGATCCGAACCCGACGCCCCTCCCGACGCCGCGAGACCGCGCCCCGGGCCAGCGCCTCCTATTCGACCGCATCGGCCCTCCTTGCCCTGGCGATGGTCTCCGTCTGGCTCGGAACCACTTCCGCGCAGATACCCACACCGGCCGCAGCACCAACCGCCCCGCCCGGCCTCGCCACCAGCGTGAAGGAAGAACCGCCGACCCCGGCCGAATCGTTCATCGACGAGGCTGAGCGCAGGCTCGCCGTACTTCGCTCCTGCTCCGCTGATCTCCAGGAGCAAGTCGACCTGCTCAGCGAGCATATTTCGCTCAAGGGACGATATCTCAAGGCTCCCGAGAATCGCCTGTACTTTCAGCTCACCGTCGCCGGACTCCCCGACGCCAGCGGTTCCTCGCTTCAGATCAGCGACGGCGAGACCCGGTGGGACTATCAGGCAATACTCGACCAGCAGATGTACTCCAAGTACAGTATCAAACCGGTCATGGAGCGGCTGAACTCGCCCGACCTGGATTTACGGATCAAGGAACAATTCCGCGACGGTATGGGATTCGCTGGCCCCGAAACCCTCCTCCAGGGGCTGCGGAAAGCCTTCCGCTTCGAACAGGACAAGATCGAAGGCAAGCTCGGCGATCGCTCCGTCTGGATCCTCCGCGGGACCTGGAAACGCGACGCCCGCCAGAACATCACCGGTCCCGAGCAGCGCCGGATGGCCGCTAACGGGCTGCTGCCACCTTACATTCCGATGGATGCCACCCTTTATCTTGGCAAGGATGACGCCTGGCCCTACAAGCTCGAGCTTGTGGGTCGCCCCCAGACCTCCCTGATCGATACCCGCAAGGTCGGCCCCGACGGCCAGCGGATCGGCTCGCGTAGCTCCATCGAGAAGATTCCTCAGACGAGGATTGTCCTCGAATTCACCAACGTCAAGCTCAACCCCACACTCGGACCAGCCAGCTTTGCGTTCCAGGCTCCCAGTAACGCCTCGGTCGAAGACCTCACCGAGACGATCGTTAAGCAACTCGATGTCGCCATCGCACGCTCTGCCGAACTGAAAAAGGCGGATGCCGACCGCAAAGATGGTCCCGTCCTGGAAAAGTCACTCGAGATTCCCCTACCCTCTGGTGACGCCGCCGCCGCCCCGCCGAAGCAATAATTCCCGATCGGGCCGAACCCAACCCCCGGCCCGATCTTCCCTCCACCTGATCATCCCCCACCATACCACCATTGATTTTCCAGCCCGTCGGGCTTTAGAATAATCATCACTATCTTTACCTAGAAGCCGATCATTCCGCTGGAGTTGATGGAGGAGAGGAATGGAGCCGACCAGGACCGAGGCCGCCGCCAAGCCGAGCAAGGTTGAGTTGACCAAGTTGGCGAGCGGGTATTTGAAGACGATCCTGGCCGAGGAGATCGTCGCCGATTCGACGCACATCGGCGAGGAAGCGGCGACGATTCTGAAGTTCCACGGCTCGTACCAGCAGGACGACCGCGACCTTCGAACCCAGCTCAAACGCGAGGGTAAAGAGAAGGCGTACTCGTTCATGGTCCGGGTACGGATGGTTGGGGGGCGGATGTCGGCCGACCAGTTCCTGACCTGCGATCGGCTGTCGCGTGAGGTCGGGAACGGAACGCTTCGGATCACCACTCGTCAGGAATTCCAGCTTCACGGCATTCCCAAGGGGGACATGAAGGCGACGGTCCGGGCGATCAACGAGGCGTTGATGTCGACGCTCGCCGCCTGTGGGGATGTCGAGCGGAATGTCCTCTGCTGCCCGGCCCCGATTCGGGATGAGGTCCGAGACGCCATCCACGAGGATGCGGAGCTCTGGGCCGGCCACGCCGCGCCTCGATCGGCGAGCTACTGGGAGATCTGGCTCGACGGTGAGCGGATTGAGACGCTCCCGCCCCACGACGGCGTTCTGGTGCCCACGCCTGCCGACGATCCCGTTGAGCCGATCTACGGCAAGGCGTATCTGCCCCGGAAGTTCAAGACGGCCTTTGCCCTCCCCGAGGATAATTGCACCGATATTCACGCCAATGACCTTGGTTACCTGGCGATTATCGAGGACGGGAGGCTGGTCGGCTACAACGTTCTGGTCGGCGGCGGGCTCGGAACGACCCCCAGCGCGCAGAAGACATTCCCGTTTCTGGCGGTCCCGCTCTGCTACGTTGACCGGGTCGACGTCCGGAAGATCGGCGAGGCGGTGGTCAAGGTTTTCCGGGACTTCGGCAACCGCTCGGACCGGAAGCGCGCCCGGCTCAAATACATCATCCACGACTGGGGCATCGCGGCGTTTCGGGCGAAGATTGAGGAATACCTCGGGCACCGCGTCGAGGATCCGAGACCGGTGACGGTCTCGGAGGTCGCGGACCATCTCGGCTGGCACCAGCAGCACGACGGCAAGCTCTTTCTCGGCCTTCCCGTTGAGAACGGCCGGATTCGTGACGACGGCGATCACCGGCTCCTGACGGGGCTCCGAGCTTTCTTC
>DAHZZC010000464.1 GCA_027435495.1 Planctomycetales bacterium | reverse complement strand
CCGGAGGTGCCCGGACCGCCGATTCCGCCCGCCCCGCCGATCGCGGAGTTATTCGTGAAGGTGACTCCCACCGCCGTGAAGGAGCCGCCGTCGTTGTACACCCCACCGCCCAGGCCGGCCCCACCGCCGCCACCACCGCCGACGTAGCTGACGCCGCCGGCGCCGCCCTGGGCGAGTCCGTCGGTGAGCGTCAGATTGTCCAGCGTGAGCGTGCCGGAGGAGTTCACGGCGAAGGGTCGCAGGGTGTTGCCGCCGCTGATCACCAGCCCCGGCGCCCCCGAGCCGTCGATCGTGATGTTCGCGCCCGAGATGACGAAGGCCGTCGGCCCGTAGACATTCGCCGGCGCGGTGTCGTTGACGCTCAGCGTGATCGTCTGGCCGCTCAGCGAGTTGCTGAAGTCGATCGTCGAACTCCCCGTGGCGGCGATCGCCTGGGTGACCGCGTACGGGAGGGTGACGTCGGTAGAACTGCCCGCGGTGTCGGCGGCGTCGGTCACGGTGAACGTGCTGAGCAACCGGCGATCCTCCAACGGCTCGAAACGCGAACGGAAGCCGCGGGTCCTCCGGGAGGCGTCGCGGCGTCGCGACGATCTCGAGCCAAACAGCGATACGGGGCAAAATTGGGGGGTGGGCATCGACATGGGCCTTCCTCCAGTGTAGCGATGGACAATGGTGACGTCCTGGACATGAGGCGATCATCGACGCCGAGATGGCGGGACGGCACATCGGAACAACGATGTTTCCTCATCGTGTCGCCGGACGAAATCGCACCGCGATCAACGAGGTCGCGATGTCGCGCACACGAGGGCACAGTCTTCAATCGCGCTCGGTGGCGGTTTTTCGCCGGGTGAGGATCGTCGGACTCCCGCCGACTCTATCGATGACCCTAGAACGCGAGCGACCAAATGCAACACGCTCGCTCTCGCGGTCTTCGAGCGAGCGAGGGGGGGGTCTGTTGTTCGCCGACCTCGGCGTCGAGGTCGTTCCGGGGAAGTGGGCCTGATCCGGCGACCCCTCGCGAGATCGCGAGCCGCTCGGGGCGGTCGCGATCCGCGGGGCCCTCCCACATCATCGTGGGTCTCTTATCTCACTCGCTCCTTCCCCATCGACGATCACAGGGCCACCGTGACGGTCTTGTGCTCGGTGTAATTATCCAGCGCCTTCTCGCCGAGTTCCCGGCCGAGGCCGCTGGCCTTGAAGCCGCCGAACGGGGCGGCGGCGTCAAACACGTCGTAGCAGTTGACCCAGACCGTTCCTGCGCGGATCTGGTCGGCGATCGCGTGGGCCTTCTTGACGTCGCGGGTCCAGACGGCCGCGGCCAGGCCGTAATCGGTCGTGTTCGCCCGGCGGACCACCTCGTCAACATCCTTGAACCGGAGGACCTGCATCACCGGGCCGAAAATCTCCTCGGTGGCGATGGTCATCTCGTCCTTGACGTCGGCGAAGATGGTCGGCCGGATGAAGTATCCCTTCGACCCAAACCGCTCGCCACCGGCGACGCAACGCGCTCCCTGCTCCTTGCCGGAGTCGATGTAGCTCATCACCCGGTCGAACTGGACCTGGTCAACCTGCGGGCCCTGCTCGGTCTCGGGGTCGAACGGGTCGCCAAGCTTGCGCTTTTCGGTCGCCGCGGCCAGGCGTTCGACCATCTTGTCATAAACCTTGTCCTCAACGAGCAACCGGCTTCCGGCGCAGCAGCACTGGCCCTGGTTGAGGAAGAGGCCGAGCATCGCCCCGTCGACGGCGGCATCGAGGTCGGCGTCGGCGAAGACGATGTTGGGGCTCTTGCCGCCGAGTTCCAGCGTGACGCGCTTGAGGGTCTCGGAGGCCCCCTTCATGATGATCTTGCCGACCTCGGTCGAGCCGGTGAAGGCGACCTTGTCGACGCCCGGATGCGCCACGATCGCGGCGCCGGCGGTTTCGCCGAAGCCGGGGACGATGTTGATCACGCCGGCGGGGAAACCGGCCGCCATCGCCAGCTCGCCCATCCGGAGGGCGGAGAGCGGGGTCTGCTCGGCGGGCTTCAGGACGATCGTGCATCCGGCCGCCAGGGCAGGGCCCCACTTCCAGGCGACCATCAGCATCGGGAAGTTCCAGGGGATGATCTGCCCGGCGACACCCACCGGCTCGCGCCGGCTGTAGCAGAAATATCGGCCGCGGACCGGGATCGTCTGGCCGTGGATCTTGTCGGCCCATCCGGCGTAGTAGCGGAGGCAGTCGACCACCAGCGGAAGGTCGCCGTGCCGGCTCTCCCGGATCGGCTTGCCGTTGTCGAGGGTTTCGAGAGCCGCCAGTTCGTCGATGTTCGCCTCGATGAGATCGGCGAGCTTGTAGAGCATCCGGCCGCGGTCGCGAGCGTCGGCCTTGCGCCAGGGGCCGGAGTCAAAAGCCTTCCGCGCGGCGCGGACGGCCAGGTCGACGTCGGCGGCGTCGCCCTCGGCGACCTCGGCGATGACTTCCTCGGTGGCTGGGTTGATGGTGGCGAAGGTCTTGCCGGATCGGCTGTCGACCCACTCGCCGTCGATGAGCATCTTCGTCTGGATCTTCCCGACGGCGCCCTGACCGGATTTCTTGCGGGACTGCGTTGCGGTCGCCATGACGTGTTCGTCCTCCTCGCCTCGCACGAGCCCGGGCGCCTCGGGGATGGGGCGCCCGTTCCATTCGGATCTGGGACCCTTCGCCCGATCTTAGCCGTGGCGCCGGGGAGGATACAAGCGGCGGGGAGGCAAGGGTCACGATCGAAGGGCGGCTTCCAGGCGGGATGGTCGGGAATCTGGCCGCGATCTTCCTGAGCGGCTGTGAAAGAATCGATTCAAGATGAAAGATTCCAGATTTCCGATGGATGTCCGTCTCAGGGCCGCAAGGCATTCCATTTATGGAATCATGAATACAGAATCTTCCATCTGATTCTTTCACAAACTCTGAGGGCGGACTACGGCTCCGACGATTCGTCCTGCGAGCGGACCGAGGAAAGCGGCGGGCTGATCGGGAGCGGCTGGACACTGCCGCCACCGCCGCCGGGGTGGATCCGGCTGAAGACGATGAGCTGGTCGCCGGATCGGAGCGGTCCAGCCACCTCGCCGATCGGGTTGATGATCATCTCATCGCCGCGCTGGAGGCCAATCAAGAGGCAGGCGCGGCGGTCCTCTCGGTGAGCGGCGAACAGGGCGCTCAGCTCGACGAAGGGACGTCCGACCAGATTCTCGGGGGCCGGGAGGAGGTAGACCTCGTTGGCGTTCCGCCGGACCGTGAGCAGCTCCCAGTAGAACTGGGACATCCCGTGGAAAAGGGCCGAACGGGCGAGGAGGCGGAGGCCCAGGGCGTCGGAGCTGACAACCTCGTCGGCGCCGGCCTTCAGCAGGTGGAAGCGGTTGGCGGGGTTCTGGCACTCGGCGACGATGTTGGGATGGCATTCCCCCTTGCAGGAATGCCGGATCGCGATGCAGACCAGCACGGATTTGCCGTCGGCGTGCTTCCCCTCGCGAGGATCGGCGAGGATCACGATCGAGTAAGCCTTGCTCACGGTCGCCCGGTT
>DAHZZC010000463.1 GCA_027435495.1 Planctomycetales bacterium | reverse complement strand
TTGGGTAGGTCCGCGCTGTGTACAGAGCATGCCCGGCCGCGGCTGTGAAGCCGCCGTGCCAGTCCACCTGCCGGACCTGATCGGTAATTGGATAGAAGTTATTGTTCACCGCGATGTTGCTGAGGACCCTCGGTGAGTATCCACGCACCGACTCGTAATAGCGGTTCGGCACAGGCATGTAGACGGTCGGGCAGCCGTTGGCCGTCGAGCCGAAGAGAAGGCCGTCCTCACTGAAGCCAACGCCCCACGAGTTGTTATTGGTCCCGCGAAGGAATTCGAGCTTTGAGCCATCGGGCTTGAATCGGTAGAACGACTGGCCGGCGCTATGCTGCTCGCCGCCGACGGTTCCCTGGAAGCCCGAGTAGCCGACGATCCCGTAGATCCAGTTATCCAGGCCGTATCGGAGGTTGCTTGGGCCGGCGTGGGTGTCGCGCGTTCCCCAACCTGTGAACAGGACCTTCTGCTCGTCGGCCTTCCCGTCGCCGTCGGTATCCTTGAGGAAGAGGGTATCGGGAGGCTGGAGAACGATCAGACCGCCGCTGGCGCAGAGGATGCTGGTGGGGACGTTCAGGCCCTCGGCGAAGACACGATACCGGTCGGCCTTGCCGTCGTGGTCGGTGTCCTCGCAGATGGTGATCCGGTCGCGGCCTGGCCGCCCGGGGTGTTTGGTGTTCGGGTAGTCGACGCTCTCGGCAATCCAGAGCCGGCCCTTGTGGTCCCAGGTCATGCAGATCGGCTTGGCAATCTCGGGATCAGCGGCGAAGAGCTTCGGGACGAAGCCTTTCGGCACGACCATGTGCCGGATCGACTCCTCGGGCGAGAGCGGATGCTGCATCTTCCGGATCGCCTCGCCCTGCGTCCCCCACCGCTGGCCCGGGAGGTAGTTGGGGATGTCGACCGAAGACTCGTCATAGGTAAACGCTGGTAGTCCAGCCGGGACGCGTCCCCGGCTGTCGTGGACCGGTCCCTTGTTGATGGCCCATCGGATGCCTCGTTCGAGCAGGTCGTGAAATCCGGGGTTCTGCCAGGTCCGGCCGTCGTGGCCGTAGGCTGTGTAGAAGACGCGACCCTTGCCCTGCGTCCTGACCCACGTCCAGGGCTCCTCACCTTTTCCCTCGGCCCGGACCTGAAGAACGTGTCGGTCCTTCTCGTTGTGCTTGGTATGCACATAAGTCTCGTCCCAGGTTCGGAACGGCTCGAGGCCCGTCATGATCGGGTGCGAGGGGTCGACAACCTTGGTGTCGAATTCGCCGGTCCCGTGGCGGAGAAACTGAGCGCCGACCAGGGCGATGTACTTCGGTGAGTTCAGGAAGCAAAACGAGGCACAATGCACTGGGATGAAGGCGCCTCCCTTCTCAACGTAGTCGATCAGCGCCTTCTCCTGCGGCGGCGTGATCCGATCGATGTTCGCATAGATCAGGAGCGCGTCATACTTCGAGAGTGTCTCGGGGTTGAGATCGTCGACGCGCTCGGAGTAAGTGACCTGGATGCCCCGACCCGCGAGGACCGGAGTGATCTGCGCGGCGCGGTCCGCGGGCTCGTGGTGGCCGCGGTCGCCGAGGAAGAGGACGCGGACCGGGGATTCCGCCTCGGCCCGGACGAGAACCGGTGCTGTGGCCTGAGCGGGAGGTCCAAGTGCCAGTGCCAGGAACATCGGAATCACGGACACGAGCGTTCGAATCATCGGCGGGGCTCCCATCGGGTACGGAGTTCATCTCGAGAGGTCGTGATCGGGGCCCGAATCGGATCGGGTGGGGGCCGGTCACGGGCGTCAATGGGGCATCCCCGACTCGGGGACGCGGTGGTTCGGGGCGGCTTCCTGCATGATTGTCCGCGATGGTCCCATCGGCGTCCAGACGGTCACTTGGAGCCGGCGGACCGTGAGCGTCCGGGGCGTATCGCTCTGAGTGTTGGCTCCGAAGATCCCGAGGTGAAGATCGGTCTCGTTGTCCAGGAACGCGGGATGCGCGATCTTGAGCGTGCTGGAACTGCGACGGGTCTGGTCGTCGACGACAAGCGAATACTGGCCGCTGACTCTTCGGAGGGCCAGCCGGAGGTCGTCGCCGGTGTTCATCAGGCCGACCTCGTAGTAGTCGGAGTCGATACCCTTGCGGTCGTTCACCAGGAAGAGGGTGTAGGTGTCGGGCTGAGAGCGGCTGATCAGGCCGCCCCGGATGTTCCGGTCGCTCTGGGTGCCGGCGTAAAGCCCGAACTGGCCGACGACGGCAAGCCCCGGAATCCTCGGGATGTCGGCCCGGATCTCGAAATCCTCAGCGCCGGTGAACCCCAGGTCGCGGAGGCGGACGCCAAGGTACTCGCCGGTCGCCATCCGATCCTGGGTATTGATGTCGCTCCGGGTGGTGGTCAGTTCAAGGGCATGCTGATCGGAGCGAAGGCGGATATTTCGATCGAGGGTTGGCAGCCCGGCGCCGGTGCCGGGGAGCCGATGCGTCAGTCCGATCCCTCGGCCGTCGGCGTCGAGGAGGGTCGCCGGGATCGGCCGATCAAAGTTGAGGAGGAGGGTTCGGGGCTCGATAACGGTCGGCGGTTCGATGGTACGTACGTAGCGGACGGCCTGACCATCAGGGCGGCGGCGAGGACCGTCGACCTTTCGGCCGACCAGCCGTGACGCCTGGTCCTGGCGGATGGTTACACCGGGTTCCTCATTGGAGTCGGGGGCCATCGGGTAGGCGACGACCTCGCCGTTGAACACCCGGACCATCGCCGCACCGGCGGCGTCGACCGAGAGGCCAAACTCGGTGCCCAGGTCGACCACGCGGTTGTGCGGTGTCAGGACGGTGAATCCTCGGGCGCGGGCTGGGACGCGGGCGGTGAGCGTACCACGGAGCAACCGAACCAACCGTCCCGAGAGTAATCGGAGCCCCGCTGGCCCCTGAAGTATCACCCGGGCGCCCCCGTCGAATTCGATCTCGGCCAGGCCACTCGACAACGAGAGCACCTTACCCGCACCCATGTCCCGGCCAGGCGACTGGCTGGGGCCGTCCCAGATGCAGTCCTGGGCGTTAACCAGCCAGGCGACGTTCCTCGAATCGGAAGCGACGGGTGTAATCGGGCGATCAGGAACCATGGCCCAGGGGCCAATCACCCCGACGGCGACGGCGGCCACCAGCCCCGCCAGTCCGATCCATCCGACCCGGAACCATCCTCGACGACTCGGTCCGTTCGAATGGCGAGACTCGATCGCCGCGCCCTCGACCTCCAGCCGGTCGAGCACGACGCCGACGGCCCTGTCGGCACGGACCGCGAAATGGATCTCGGTATGATGCTGCAAGTAGGCCACGAAGTAGCGCCGCGCGTCGACGCTGGCGAGCAGGATGGCTTCCAGTCGCTCGATCCCTGCCTGATCGATCACGTCGGAGCAATACTCATCGACCAGGTCAAAGAACCCGGCGGGAAGAACGCCGCACCCCTCGCTGTTCATGTGAGGTCCCCCTGCGCCAGGGATCGCTGCACGCATTCGAAGAGAGTTCTGCGGATTCGGCGGAGCGAGTTGTGGACGCTCTGCGGCGAACGCCCTCGGTCCCGGGCCACCTCGCTGACCCCGGCAGATCGCCCGTAGCAGGCGGAGAGTAGATCCCTGTCCCGATCGCGGAGCCGCTGGATGCATCCGGCCAGCGCAGACCTTCGGTCTTCCAGGTTTTCCTGCTCCAGCTCCTCCTGGGCCTCGATCAGGGAAAGGCTGAGCTCGTCACCGAAATGGAGCCGGTCGCGACGACGTGCCCGGAGGTCGTTCAGAACCTCGTAGCGCGCGACCCCGCACGCCCATCCCACGAAGCTCCGCGACGCCTCGAACCGCTCGAACTTGTCCCAGAGCACCAGGCAGGTTTGCTGGAACAGGTCCTCGGATCGGTCCAGATCGCGTACAAGTGAATAGATATAGCCGAGGATTTGCCCCTGATGGCGGGCCAGTAGTTCGGCAAATTCGAGGCGCTGGGCGCCCGACCGAGCCGGCCGCGTCCGGTATTCCGGGCGTTCCTCTGCCGCCCATCCCAAACGTTCGTACACGAGACAACCTCCGATCCGCGGTACTCCTCTCCAGGAGTCTGTCCGCCGATCCAGGCCCTTTGTAACGCGCTTGAGCCGGTGAAAAAAACGGCTTGACCACGGATTTCTGCCGCATGTTCTGGTCGGCTACAGGATTACAGCGGCATGCGGGACCAAAATGTCCCGCCCTCGGATTTTTTCCGTGACTCCTCGTTCGATCCGGCGGATTGGTAATGGATGGCGTTCCGATCTCTTTCCCTGGGGTCGCGCCGTCTGCCGTCGCCGGCTCTGCCCGGCCCGTTCTTCGTCCGCTCTGGTCCGGCCATCGGCGTTCGACGTCGATCGTCCCCCGTACCGGGCCGCCCCGTTGGAGGATCCATCATGATCCGAGGAAGCCGCCGCGGATTCACCTTGATTGAGCTGCTGGTCGTCATTGCCATCATCGCCGTGCTCATCGCACTTTTGCTGCCCGCCGTGCAGGCGGCGCGCGAGG
>DAHZZC010000462.1 GCA_027435495.1 Planctomycetales bacterium | reverse complement strand
ACGACGAACGGGACGAAGGTGAAGGGCCAAAAGATCCGATGGGCCGCGTTGCTCCCGGACGATCGGATCAGTCTTGGTGCCTACAAGCTGCGTATCTACCTTGGGCCCGACGACATGCCGTCTCCGTCGGAGCAATACCAGGCGAGGGCGCGGATCGGAGGTCGGAACGGGTCGACGCCAGAGACTGCGGGCGCCGTGGGCGGAACTTCAACGGGACCCTGGCCGGCAGCAAGCGAAGCGGCGAAGGTCGATGTGCCGGTCGGCTTCCCGGAGCCATCGCGCAGTCTGATTGCCTCGCCGCCTGTCATTGACGATTTTCAGTTTGAGATCCTCGACGACGAGGAAGACGAAATCATCGAGCTTCCCTGAAGCGGGTCGCCCGTTGAGCGTTGGTGGGGCACGGCGACAGGAAAAGAGAGCGAGGCGACGCCGACGGCGGGATAACCCGTCCGGCGCCGCCTCGTCGGGAGCAGATTCGTCGGCCGGCCCGGTCCGTCGGGCGGCCCCGAGGTGTGATCGGAGCGATCCGGACGGGGCCGAGGGGCGGTTCAGTTCGGCTCGGGGCGAGACCGGCGCACCTCGCGGCGTAGCGGCTGATTCAGTCGCTCGATCTGCCGAGCGTCCTGAGGTTCCAGCCGACTTGCCTGGCGATTCTCGCGTTGGATAGCCTCATACACCTCTTGTCGGTGCACGGAGATCTCGATCGGGGCCGCGATCCCCAGTCGAACCTTATCTCCCCGAATGTCCACCACGGTGATGACGATATCATCGCCAATGATGATACTTTCGTCGCGGTGTCGGGACAGGACCAGCATCGTTTACGGCTCCTTCCTCCTGCCAGCGCGGCCCGCGACCATCCCTGATCACGCTGCCCACGCCCTCGGTGACCACGACGGAGCTGGGGGTGTCACGTCGTCATGGATACTACGAAGAGAGGCGGCCCGGATCAGGCGGTCGCGCGGAGCGCGGCGGGCCCGGGCAGCAGGTTGGGGGCGGCGTGAGCCGCGTCGAGGGGGAACCGGACCGGGTATCGGCTGCTGGTGAGGACCAGTTGCCGTCCCAGACGCCGGACCGGGTTGAAGACCAGAGGCCCCTGCAAGTTAACGGTCAGTCCACCGCCGTCAGCCCGGTTGAGGATGACGTAGATCATGGCCGATCGCTCGTCGTCTAGTTCGAGAGCGGAGCGGTCCCCCTGCCGGATCTCAACGCGATAGTCACCCACGGCCATCGGTGGTGCGATCAGCGCGAAGGCGAGTTCGGGCGCGGTGAGGCTCTGCAACCAGGAGAGGCCCATCACGACCGGGTCGGGCAGAAGGACATAGTGAATGAACGAGTGGAAGCCCAGCAGTCCTTCCGGGATCGTGATGACGTCCGTCTCGCAGGCCTGGATTAGCCCGAAGCGGGTCGTAAGGATGTTCACTTCCTGGTTCCCTCCTTGATGGTCGGTCGGCCCGCGCCCGAACGGGCGGCACCCGGCCGAGTCGGCATCGGCCGTCCTCGTCGAATCTGGCTCCTTCCGGGGCGGTGGCGAGACTGTCCCGGGTCGGCGGCGGTCCAGAAGGACCGCCCGGCGGCCAGCTCCCACTCCTTCCCTGGCCCTCATCTTTCCTCTTTCACATCGGGGGAGCCGCCGTGACGCACTTTATATCGGATCCGATCACCGCAGTGGCCCAGCCCCCAGGCCACGGAAATCCCAGCGCCGGACGCCTCGCGATGGCTGCGCCGGTCGCTCCGTTGGTAGCGGAGGCAACATGGTGGCACCCCGCCGTCATTGCGGGCTCGACACCGACTTACGGAATGCCGCCCGAGATGGTAGAACCGTAGAATGCGATCCGGGGCCGACGCCCTTCCGCGCGTGCGGACGCCGACGGCCCGAGCGGATCCGTCCCCAAGGGTGAACTGGCATCATGACGCAGATCGAAATGGCCCGTGAGGGGATCGTCTCCGACGAGATGGCGTTCGTCGCCCGGCGCGAGCAACTCGAACCCGAGTTGGTTCGAGCCGAGGTCGCGCTCGGTCGGATGATTATCCCGGCCAACACCGTCCACCTCGGGTTGGGTCTCCAGCCGATGGCGATCGGCATCAAGGCGAAGTGCAAGATCAACGCGAACATCGGCAACTCGGCGGTCACCTCGAATATCGATAACGAACTCGCCAAGTTGAAGATGGCCGTCGACCTCGGCGCCGACACGGTGATGGACCTTTCCACCGGGGGCAACATCGACGCCATCCGCCGCGCGATCCTCGCTGCGAGTCCGGTCCCCGTCGGGACCGTCCCGATCTATCAGGCGATCCAGGGCGTCAAGCGGGTCGAGGATCTGACTCCCCGCAACATGCTCGACATGATCGAGCACCAGGCACGCCAGGGCGTCGACTACATGACAATCCACGCCGGGATCCTCCGCGAGTACATCCCGCTGACGGCCCACCGGCTCACCGGGATCGTCTCTCGCGGGGGTTCCCTGATGGCGCAGTGGATGATCGCGCATAATCAGGAGAACCCCTTCTACACTCATTTCGACGAACTCTGCGAGATCATGCGTCAATACGACGTCTCGTTCAGCCTGGGGGACAGCCTCCGCCCCGGCAGTATCGCCGACGCCTCCGACGCCGCCCAGTTCGCCGAATTGCGCACGCTCGGCGAACTGACCCGGCGTGCCCAGGCCCTCGGCTGCCAGGTGATGGTCGAGGGCCCGGGCCACGTCCCGATGGACCAGATCGCCATGAACATGGAGAAGCAGGCGATTGAGTGCAACGAGGCCCCGTTTTATGTCCTTGGCCCGCTCGTCACCGATGTGGCCCCCGGCTACGACCACATCACTTCCGCGATCGGTGCGGCTCTGGCAGGCTGGCACGGGGCGAGCATGCTCTGCTACGTGACGCCCAAGGAACATCTCGGGCTTCCTGAGGTCGAGGACGTTCGACAGGGTGTGATCGCCTACAAGATCGCGGCGCACGCCGCGGACCTCGCCCGTCATCGCCCAGGTGCCCGCGACCGCGACGACGCCCTCAGCCGGGCCCGCTACTCGTTCAACTGGGAGGAACAGTTCCGGCTCTCGCTCGATCCGGAAACCGCACGTCGAATGCACGACGAGACCTTGCCCCAGGAAGCCTTCAAGACGGCGGCCTTCTGCAGCATGTGCGGGCCAAAGTTCTGCTCCATGCGTATTTCGGAGGATATCCGCAAGCACGCGGAAGCCACCGCAGCGCTGGTCCAGCTTGAGACCACCGCCTGATCGGTTGAGTGGCCTTTTTATCACGAAAATTGCTGGGCTGGGTTCATCGCCATCAGGAGCGATCGGACCCGGCCCTCGAAGCTCTTATCAGCCTCGAGGACGCGACGAAAATCCGGCTCGCTCAGGACATAAAGCTCCATCTCCGTCTTGGCACATACCGTCTGCTCCACCGGGCGGCCGAAGTACGAGGTGATCCGCCCGAAGCCCTCGCCATAATACAGTTCGTCCAGAAAGTGACCTTCCTTGCTCGCGACTGCCACGCCCGATCCGATCAGGTAATATCGATCGCCGGGCTCACCCTCATGGACGATCGTCTCGCCCGCTTCCCGGTTTTCGACGGTCATCACGTTGGCGATATGAGTAAGCGTTGCCTCACTCAGTCCCTTCAAGATCTCCGACTGCGCCAAAGCCCGAGCAATCCGGACGGCCGTCCGTGTCATCGTGTTGGCGACTATCCGCCCGCCGATCATGTTGACGACCCGGTCGGCGTGGTCGATCACTCGCTGGTCATGGGTGACGAATTAACAACCACGGCCAGAGGCCGTGGTATGAGGAAGGCCCCCCGAGGGGGCCGTC
>DAHZZC010000461.1 GCA_027435495.1 Planctomycetales bacterium | reverse complement strand
GGCACCGCCCCGCTTGCCGCCAAGGTCCAGCGAGATCGCCCCCGCCAGATAGGAGTAGGGCCCGATCAGCAGGAAGGCGACGGCCCCGACCAGCGCCAGCGCCGGGGCCGGCCGCCCGGCGAAGCTCGACCCCCCCAGCGCACCGAGCGCAACGGCCGACGCCCCGACCCCGATCAGGATGATCGCCGCACGACCTCTCGGCCCGGTCCGGTCGCCCAGGTAGCCGGCCAGGATCACCGAGACGCCGCCGACCAGCGGGAAAAGCCCGCTCCACGAGGCCGCGTCCCCCGCACCCAGGCCGACACCCTCGGCCAGATAGGCCGCCGTCCAGTTATTAAACGTCTCGCGGAGGAAGGTCAGCCCGAGCGAGAGCAGGCAGGCCGCCCAGAATGCCGGGCTCCTCCCCATCGTCCGCCAGAGCGAACCGGCCGATTCCGGGTGCGGGTCCTCGCCCAGCTCGCCGAAAAGGTTCGCCGGATTCGTCCGCGGCTCGGGCCATCCCAGCTCGGCCGGCGACTCGCGGATCCAAAGCGCGTTGATCACCCAGAGCCCCGCCAGCACTCCGCCCGAAGCCCAGAAGACCCCGTGCCAGCCCAGTCCGACATCCCGGATCAGCCAGCCAATGAACGCACGGGCCGCCGCGTCGCCGAAGAGAAAGCTCAGACTGATGACACCCATCACCGTGTTGTACGACGCATACGAAAACCACCGCGAGATCATCTTGATCATCCCCGGCCACCCCAGTGACTGGAGCAACCGGTTGGCGAACCAGGCCGAGAGGAACATCGGCATCGGCCCGCCCGCCGCAATCGCGAACGTGCAGCCCACTGCGCCCGCCATCCCGATCAAATAATTCCGACGCCCACCCAGCAGGTCGACCAGGCTCCCCGCGGCAAACTTCCCAATCGCGTAACCGAGCGTCCCGATCGTCATCGCGACCCCAAGCCACCACTTCGCGAGGCCCGGCTCCATCCCCCCCGCCGAAAACTCCGCGACAATCAACGTCGAGGTCGCCGAGAGATCCGACCGACACAGGTAAAATCCCGCGTACCCGACCACCAGCAACCCGACGGTCATCGCCTGCCGCCGCCGGAGCCGATGGCTCACGCCGTCGTCCCGCCCGGCCCCACCGCCCATCTCACCGTTCTCGTCGATCCCCGCGCTCATGCTCATGCCGTTCGGTCCTCGCCTCGCTCCCCTGCAACGCCCGGAGTCTACCAGCAGGGCCGGACCTCGACGACCCGGAACCTCCATCCTAACGGCCACGCCCGGATCAGAAGCGCAATGGAC
>DAHZZC010000460.1 GCA_027435495.1 Planctomycetales bacterium | reverse complement strand
CAGGTAGGCTGGCGGCACTGAGGACGCCAGTCTCGCGCCGGGGTGGCCCGGCGATCGAAGCGCGATCGCGTCACCGGCCCGCGAGAGCAGGATCGGCTGCGAACGATCGATCGGGGTCAGGTCGCGGAAGATCCCAGCGGCCTTCGCCTCGACGCCCATGAGGGCCGCGATCCCGGCGAAGGCGACCCGGAGAAAAATCCCGACATTGACACCGTTGCGTACCGTCACTTCATCTCTCCCAGAAACGAGCCCAAGGATGGGGATCAGCGATCGCCGAATACGACCGAGACGATCTCGCCCGCGGACGAGACGCTCGTCGGATCGCCAGTCATGGAGAAAAACCGAGAACGGAGGTGAGAAGGGCTCAAGTCGAGGCGGTAGATTACCGAGTATCTGAAATGGGTCAATCCGAAGAGAGGGCCCGGGGGCGGCTGTTTGAACTTCGCCGTGATCCCCGGGCCAGGACGCGACTCACTGGAGTTGGAGTAGCTCGACCTCGAAGAAGAGCGTGGCGTTTGGCGGGATCACGTTGCCGGCGCCCCGGGCGCCGTAGCCGAGATCGGGCGGGATAATCAGCTCGCGCTTGCCGCCGACCTTCATACCGGCGACGCCCTCATCCCATCCCTTGATGACTCGACGGCCGCCAATCGGGAAGTCGAACGGTCGCCCGCCGTCTTTCGAACTGTCGAACTTGCTCCCTTTCTCGCCGTTCTCCCAGAGCCAGCCGGTGTAATGCACAATGGCCGTCTGACCCTTTTTCGCCTCCTCGCCGGTCCCGACCTTGGCATCCCGATACTGGAGCCCGCTCTCGGTCCTGGTCCACTTCTTCTCGGTGTTGTCCTGAGCCGCAACGACGGCGGGCAGGAGCGCGGCAGCGACCAGGCTCAGGATCGCGCGGCGAGAGGGCTTCGTTTCGATGGTCATGGAGATGCAACTCCGTGATGGTGCGGGATCGGGCCGGGGTCCGCCCCAGCGCTCGCACGTATCCCGCGGAACGGCCTCGACCGTATCAGAATCGCGAGACGACGGGTAGGGCCGGCGGATCAGGCCGAGATGCGCGCGGTGGTCGCGTTGAGGTACGCTTCGATGACGGCATTGATTGGCCCGTCGCCGACGAGTCGGCCGTGCTGGACCCAGAGCCCTCGCGTGCAGAACTCCCGGAGCGACTCCATATCGTGCGAGACAATCACCACCACCTTCGACCGATCCACCAGCCCGCGGAGCCGTTCCTTGGCCTTTTCGATGAACGCCGCGTCGCCAACGCCGAGCGCCTCATCGATCAGGAGGATGTCGGGGTGAACCTCGGTCGCGATCGCGAACGCGAGCCTCATGTACATCCCGCTGGAATAGTATTTCAGCGGGAGGTCGGCGAACTCCTGTAATCCGGTGAACTCGTAGATACCGGCCGCTTTTGCTAGCATCTCCTGCTTCGAAAAGCCGAGCATCGCGCCGTTGAAGACGATGTTATCCGTCCCAGAGAGCTCGGGGTTGAAGCCGGCCCCCATCTCGATCAGCGGTGCCACGTTCCCCCGGATCGCGACCTGTCCGCTCGTCGGAGGGTAGATTCGGGCTAAAAGCCGGAGCAGCGTGCTCTTGCCGGCGCCGTTGCCGCCGATGATCCCGATCCGCTCCCCCTGATGGACGCGGAAACTCAGCTCGCGCAGGGCCCAGAACTCGCCCTTCGGCGCGTTCGACTCGCGACGAAGGACCAAGTCGAGCATAGCCCGCTTGAGCGAATATTGCTTGTCGGCGTAGTTGACGAACCGGAGCGAGACATCGGCTAGCTCGATCAGCGGCATCATTCCCGGGTCGAGGGTCGCCGACGCTGCCCGATCAGAGTCGGAAAACCATTTTGTCTTCTTGCGACTTGAACGTGGCATAGCCGACTCCCAGGGAGACCACTGCGATCACCGACGCTAGGGCCCAGAGCTCCCACCGGGGCCATCGACCCGCCCAGAGGATCTCGTGGAAGAGCTCGATGAATGAGTATGCCGGATTGAGTTCGAGCATCCATCGGACCCGATCGAACATGGGGGCCTCGATCGGGAAGATGATCGGCGTGAGGAAATACCAGGCTTGCAGGAACACCGAGATCAGGTGACCGCAATCACGAAAGAACGTGTTTGCCGTCGCGACGACCAGGCTCAGCCCCATCGTGAAGACGGCGAAGAGACCAATCGCCGCCGGGAGCGTCAGCATCGACCACGACGGCCGCGCTCCCATCGGCCAGAGTAGCAGGAACATCGCCGCCATCGAAAAGACCAGCGTTACCAGTCCAATCAGTACCCGGGCCATCGGAAAGATCAGCTTCGGCAGATAGATCTTCCGGATCAGCCCCTCGTTCATGATGATCGACATCGCCGCGTCGCTCAGACTGGCGTTCAGAAACATCCAGGGCACCGACCCGGCAAAAAGAAAGACCGGGTAGTGCTCGACGTTCGCCCGAAACAGGTGGGAGAAGACAAAGCCCTGCGTTGCCAGCATGAGAAGCGGGTTAAGCAGCGTCCAGACGAATCCAAGGATCGAGCGCTGATAGCGGACCTTCAACTCCTGGACGACCATGTTCTGCACGACCGGCCAGAATCGAGTCAACTCTCGGCGATCGTCGTGGAGCCGGCGCCGCCAGACGTTCGGTCCGCGCGGCGCTGGTGGCGGCGGAAAGAACTCCGCGTGCGGAACCTTAACGCTGGCGGCTTGTCGAACATCCATGTCAGAAGGAATCCCATCCCGCCATCGGTCCGGGCCGGGCTGCACCCCGACCCCACCGCGACGGCGGGGATCTTACGGAGAAGCCCCGAAGGGCGGAAGGTCAATCGCTGTCCGCTTGCCCGCGGCCGATCGTCCGAACACCGATCCGTGCCGCCAGCCGGACCTTCTGGTCCCCCGGCAGCTTCTTGATATAGTTCGAGCGCAAGGCGTTGAGCCATCGAATCTCGCGTCCCTCGTAGCTAACGATCACCTGCGTGAGCACAGGTCCCGGAGTCGCGACAGCGCGCTGCAATCCCGGAACGACGTCCGCATTGCTGGCGATCTGGTTGAACGTGAGCCCAACTCCCTGCGCGAACGCCGCGTAATCGATCCGGGCGATATCGGTCGCGGTGGTACGTCGATAGACGGGTTCCTGGAGCATCTGCATGTAGTGGTACGTCCCGTCGTCGAGGACGAAGAATTTCACCGAAAGCCCCGCGCGAGCCGCCGTCGACATCTCGATCGCCGACATCAAAAAGCACCCGTCGCCGGTCACACAGGCGACCATCCGCTCGGGCCTGACCATTTGTGCTCCGATCGCGGCGGGGATCGCCCAGCCCATGCTCTGGTTGTCGGCCGGCGTGAAGTATCGCCGGGGTCCCTGCGCGTCGATCGCCTCGGAGGCCCAGTGCGTCGATGCGGTGACATCCACGAAGACGAGCTCCTCCGGCCCAATGACGTCGCGCAACTGCGCGAGCAGGAACATCGGATCGACGCAGGACTCGACGCGGACCGTCATCGCCTCGCAGCGATCGACCTGCCGCCATTTGCGGATATCCTGCCAGAGTCGAGGGCAGGGGGGGCGTCGGATCGCCTCGCCATCGGCGACGAGACGGTCGAGAAAAAACCGAGCATCGGCCTGGACGCAAACGTGCGCTGGGACATTCCGCCCGAGGTTCCGGGGATTGATATCGACGTGGATCAGCGTCCCAGCCTTCGGGATCGCGTAGTTCGCCGTGGAAACCTCGCTGTATCGGACACCGACTGCGAGCACCAGATCGACGTCCCGGAACGCCGACTCGGCCGCCCGGGTCCCCTGCTTGCCATATCCCCAGCCCACGGCGAGCGGGTGGGCGTCGGGGATACATCCCTTGCCGCTCACCGATGTCGCAACGGGCGCTTGCAACAGCTCGGCGACGGCCGCGAGCGCAGGACCAGCCTCGACACACCCCAGGCCGGCGTAGATGCCGACCTTCCTCCGGCGATCGGCCAGGTGGGCGAGGGTCCGCCCGTAGGCGGCCTCATCGAACGGCGGGGGGAACGGCGGAAGTGCCGGCTGGTCGAAATCCCAGACCTGTTGATAGAGCGGGAACGGGATCACGACGGCGGTCGGTCCCGGCTCGCCCGCCGAGGAAACGCGGAACGCCTGGAAGATCGCGCCTGGGATCTCGGACTGGTGCCGAACCTGGTACACTGCCTTCACCACCGGCTGGATGATCGCCGTGTTGGCGAGCCCGTGAACCTGCCCAATCGGCGCGTTCGGCGAGCGGTCGATATCGGTAATGATCCCAACGATCGGGACGCTGTCATAAAGCGCCTCGCCAAGGCCGGTCAGTGCGTTGGTGAGACCTGGACCTGGGACGACTGCGAACGCCCCAACGGCACCGGTCGCCCGCGAGGAGGCATCCGCCATGATGCTCGCCGAGAACTCGTTGGCGACGAGTAAATAGGGAACGCCTCGGGCCTTCAATGCGTCCCAGAGTTCGTTGTTCTGGGCGCCCGGGACACCGAAAAGGCAGGGAACGCCTTCGCAGGCGAGCGAGGCGGCGGCGGCCTGTGCGCCGGTCATCTTGCCGCGGACCCCCTCACGACGGACGAATCGTCTCAACTCGACGTGATTCGCGCGGGCCTCACCGGTCACGGCGACGCCAGCCGCTGCGCCGGCCGCTCCGACGACCCCGAGCATCTCCCGACGATTCAACGGCCATCTCACGGGGCGATCCCTCCCCATTTGTAACCGGCGCGACCTCCGGCGCCGTCGTCCTCCGTCGCTGCCAATTGGGTATCGGCCCGCGGAGGTTGCGGGCTTCGTCACCGCACGCGTACCTGGCGCCCCGTCACCCCGTCAGTTGGGACAATCGGCAGAATCGGGTCCCCAGGCGTGTTGCAGGGACAGGTTGGTGGAAAGCTCTTCTGAGAGCCAAGACATTTTGTAACTTCTCAATAACCCCGGGCTGGGAGGCAGTAACTGCCCAATAGCTTCTCAATAACCCCGGGTGAACCAAGAACGGTCACACCGTAGTTTGTTGGGGCAGAAGGACTTGTGGATCAATTGTGTCCACGAGTTCACGTTTTTTCCCGGGGTTATTGAGAAGTAGTGAGACAGTGATCCTTCAGTCAGTTACCCGGGGTTATTGAGAAGTTACGACATTTTCTGCTAAATCCTTATTGAAAAAGGCGATGTGGTATATATACTAAATCTGCGTGAGGTAGTGTGAGATTAGTAGATCCCTGGTACGAGGCTACCCTTCCGATGAAAAAGCCTAAATTGCCGCCGCCCACCGCTGGTCTCTGGAAGGATTTCGGTCAAAGGGCTGTCGAAATACTCGTCAAGGTCGTTGAGCCGACGGTGCAGGGAGAATACTTGCATTGGGACAAGCTTCGGTTCCTGGAACCGCCCGAAGGTTTGAGCCGACAAGCGTGGTGGTTCGGGCTCAAACTCCACCGAGCGCAAAGTAAGCAAATTCCCCTGAGAGATAGCACCGGCATCCAGGGCTTTGAAGGTGGAGTTATGTACTCACTTTCCTTTTGTCCAGTAGTTTTGCCGTGGAGACGTGCTTGATCTTC
>DAHZZC010000459.1 GCA_027435495.1 Planctomycetales bacterium | reverse complement strand
ATCGGGTCGCCGGGCCTGGTCAGGGTGGTTGTCGGTTTCATGAAGACGTAAGGGAAGGTTTCCCGGCGCTCGGCGGTGGTGCCGCCCCGTTCGGCGATGTGCTTGGCGTAGTTCCCGGCGAGCAGGAGGATCTTGCCCGGGTTGGCGAGGGGAGTGAGCAGGCGGACATCGGCCACCGGGATGGCGATCTCGGCGCGGTCCTCTCCCTCCAGGCTGGCGATCCAGGCGAAGAGCTCGCGGGCCGCCTCGTAAGAGGAACCGTCGGGCGGGAGCAGCTCGAGAGGGTCCTCCGTCGAGGGGAGGATCATCTCGACCTCGTGGTCGCGGCTGTAGGCCTCAGCGGCCTGGTCGATCGGAATGACATGGGCGTCGTCGTAGAACCCCGTCAGAACCATTTCGTCGTAGCCGAATCGGCAGATGCGCATCGCCTGTACCTCCGCCCCGATCAGATCGAACCCGGCCGATCTCGCCCGTCCGCTGGGGAATTCCTATCCTGACACAACGCCCGGATCGCGTCGAGTAACCGCGGCTCCAGCTCGCGGGGAATCGTCCGCAGATCCAGCAGCACACGTCCCTTCCGCACCCGCGCCACCACCGGTGGATCGCCGACCCGAAGGGCCGCGGCGAAATCCGACTCGCCCCCTGGGAGCGGAAACGGTGGTGCGATGGCGACGGCCGCCGACTCGATCGGCCGGATCGGGGCGCTGCCGCCGCCGATGTAAGCCTCCGAGGCCACCGCCGCCGCCGAGAGTCCGAGCTCGGCCGAGAGTCGCGACGCCAGAGCCCTCGCCCGCAACTCCAGCTCGGCGGCTGGCGTCGTGATCATCGACCAGAGTGGAATTCGATCGCGGGCATGAGCCGGGTCGAGTGCGAGCCGAAGCGTGGCCTCGAGCGCGGCCAGTGTCATCTTGTCCAGACGAAGGGCCCGCATCAGCGGGTCAACCTCGATCCGGCCGATCGCCTCGCGCCCTCCAACCATGATCCCGCACTGCGGGCCGCCGAGCAACTTGTCACCCGAAAAGAGAACCAGATCGGCGCCCGCGGCGATGGCCTCCGAGGCGGTCGGCTCGCCCTCCACGCCGGGCGGGCCGTCCGGCCGGATCGCTCCGGAGCCAATGTCGTCGATCGCCCAGAGCCCGTGTGCGTGCGCCAGCTCGACCAGCTCGATGAGTTCGGGTTGCTCGGTGAAACCGACGATCCGGTAGTTGCTCGGATGAACCCTTAAAATCGCGGCGGTCTCCAGCCCAATGGCGGCGCGGAAGTCGGAGAGCCGCGTTTTGTTGGTCGTTCCCACCTCGCGGAGCCTCGCGCCCGAGACCTCGAAAATCTCCGGCAGGCGGAAGCTTCCGCCAATCTCGACGAGTTGACCACGCGAGACGATCACCTCACGCCCGGATGCCAGTGCCCGGAGAGCCAGCACGGTCGCACCGGCGTTGTTGTTGACCGCTGTCGCCGCCGCCGCCCCGGTCAGCTCGCGAAGCAGTCCAGCGATCCCCGAGGTCCGACGCCCCCGTGCGCCTGAGTCAAGGTCCAGCTCCAGGTTGCTGTAACTGGCGGCCACCTCGGCGACCGCGGCGACCGCCTCGGCGGCGATCGGTGCCCGACCGAGCCCAGTGTGCAGGAGGATGCCCGTCGCATTGATCGCCGGCCGAAGCGATCGATGATCACGCTCCAGGATCTCCTGGGATCTCCTGACGATGACGGAGAGGTCGGGCGGAGGGTCAGAGGAGGGCCGGCCGATGCCTTCCCGGATATCCTGGAGTACCCTGCGGACGGCCCGGCGCACGGCGAGCCGGCCGTGCCGACGGATCGGCTCGGTCAGCTCGTTTTTGCTCAGGATCGCATCCACCGGTGGCAATCGACGCCGGCCATCCGCCTCGTCCAAGGCTCTTCCTCATCCCGACCCGCGACGGTATCCCGTGAACCACCACGAGACAGCCCGACGTCGGTTCTCCCTATCCTACCGGAGCCGAACCGTCCGGGTTAAGGCGATGCCGGACCGACCAGCGGCGATCGCCGCCGCGAGGCCCAACCCCAGGAGGAGCAGACCGGCCGGTTCGGGGACCACCGCGGCATTTCGGTTGCTCGCGACCGTCGGACTCACAGAGACCGAAACGTTGTCGAGCGAGAAGAAGCCGGGATCGTTTCGGTAGGAGAACGCCAGTGTGCTCGACGAACCTGTCGCCACCGCGCTCTCGGTGAAAAACTGATAACCTTCCCTCGGGACGTCCACCTGATCGAAAAGCGTGGCGCCGTTCCAGGAGGCCGAGAATTCGTTGCCTGCGTTGCTATCGCTGGCGAGCCACCAGCTCACAAAGTAAGTCTGGCCGGCCGTTGTGGCGATCGTCTGGCTCAGGTGGCCCATCGACCCGACCGGTCCGAGCAGGGCATAGTGGCTCCCCGAGTAAGACGCGTCAGGCCCAATCCCCGGGAGACCAACCGAATAGTCCGTCACCATGGTGAAGCGGGTGTTGCCCGAAACCGACCAGCCGCTCAGGTTCCCCGCCTCGAAGCCGCCATTGACCAGGAGGTTGCCGCCTGCCCGCGCCTCGCCAGCGCTCAACAGACTGAGTCCGATGAAGAACCAGGACCCCACCCACCATCCGGATCGCATCCGACCATCTCTTTCGATTCGCCGCCACGGGCTTGCCCGATCGGGAGACAGGGCGGCTTCCCGGGCAGGAGGGTGCAAGACTCTGACGAAAGGGCCGCACACGAACGCTCGGCATTGAGCAGATCGCGATCGCCGCGCGACTCCATCCTTGTTACCAGATCAGCGGACCAGACGTGACCGTCGTCGAAGGAGATCTTAACGGGGTCGATATCGGAAGGGCAAGAAATCAGCGCTGGCGTTTCAAGAATCCGTCGATGTGGTCGTTGGGATTCACGCGAGGATCGCGGGGACGAGCCGGCCTCGTACGTCGGTCAGGCGGAAATCTCGGCCCTGAAAGCGATAGGTCAGCCGGGTGTGATCGATCCCCAGCAGGTGAAGCACGGTGGCGTTAAGGTCGAAAACCTCGACGGGATCCTTGACGATATTGTAGGAGAAGTCGTCGGTCTCGCCGTGGACATAACCCGCCTTGATTCCGCCGCCGGCCATCCAGATGGTGAAGCATCGCGGGTGGTGGTCGCGGCCGTAATTCGTCTCGGTGAGTGTTCCCTGCGAGTAGATCGTCCGGCCAAACTCGCCGCCCCAGAGGACGAGGGTGTCGTCGAGCAGTCCTCGTTGTTTGAGGTCCTTCACCAGTGCGGCGGAGGGCTGGTCGGTGTCGCGGCACTGGTCGCGGATTTGACCGGGGAGGTTGCCGTGCTGGTCCCACCCCATGTGATAGAGCTGGATGAAGCGGACGCCACGCTCGGCCAGCCGTAGGGCGAGAAGGCAGTTCGCGGCGAAGGAGCCTGGGCGGTGGACGTCGGGGCCATACATTTCCAGGACCGATCCTGGCTCGCGAGAGAGGTCGGTCAGCTCGGGGACGGATTGCTGCATCCGGTAAGCCAGCTCGTACTGAGAGACGCGTGTGAGAATCTCTGGATCGCCGGTCGCCTCGTGATGCAGGCCATTGAGCACGCCGATCTCGTCGAGCATCTGTCGGCGGATCACCGAGGAACAGCCGGCCGGATTTGCCAGGTAGAGGACCGGCGACTGGCCGCCACGGAGCTTCACGCCCTGATATTGGGTCGGGAGGAAACCACTACCCCAGAGCCGGTCATAAAGCGGCTGATCGGTCCGGCCACGAGAGAGCATCACCACGAACGCGGGGAGATCGCGGTTCATGCTTCCCAGGCCGTAGGCGACCCACGATCCCATGCTCGGACGCCCGGCAAGCTGAGAGCCGGTCTGTACGAAGGTGATCGCCGGGTCATGGTTAATCGCCTCGGTCTGCATCGATCGGATGATCGTGAGGTCGTCCACGATCCCGGCCGTGTGGGGGAGGAGTTCGCTGATCCAGGCGCCGGAGTCGCCGTGCTGGCGAAACCGGAAAATCGAGGGAGCCACCGGCAAGCTTTTCTGCCCGGAGGTCATCGTGGTGATCCGCTGACCCATCCGGATCGAGGCGGGCAACTCATTCCCGCGCCGGTTGGCGAGAGAGGGCTTGTTATCGAAGAGGTCGATCTGGGATGGGCCGCCCGACTGGAACAGGTAGATCACTCGCTTGGCCCGAGGGGCGAAGTGGGGAAGGCCCGGCAACCCGCCGGGCTCCCTGGAGAGTGGTGAGGGCGGAGTGCTGGCACCGGCGAACACGCCCTCCGAATGGAGCAGTGAGCCGAGTGCGACCGCGCCCAGGCCGACGCCTGAGCGTCCCAGGAAGATGCGGCGATTGATCGTTTGCGCAGCCTGCAAGGCTTCCACGGCCGATCACTCCTGGGTGATGGTTTCGTCGAGGTTGAGAATCACGGCGGCGAGGGCCGTATAGGCGGCCAGTTCGGCGGGCGAGATCTTCGGATCGATCGGGCTCTCCCCGTGTCGGACGAGTTGATCGGCGGCGCTGGGCTCGGCCCGATACGCGCGCAGGTAGCGTTCGAGTCCATCGCGGAGGACAGCGATTTCGGGTGGGGTCGGCCTCCGGGCGAGTGCCCGCCGAAAGCCGTGGACGATCCGGGTTTCGAGATCGACGCCTCCTCGAAGGATCATCATCTGTCCGAGGGCGCGGGCGGCCTCGATGTAGGCGACGTCGTTGAGCAATTCGAGGGCCTGCAACGGAGTATTGGTCCGGGCTGGCCGCACCTGGCAGATCTCACGGCTGGGGGCGTCGAAGGTGGCCAGCGCGGGATGAGGGACCGTCCGTTTCCGGTAGACGTAGAGGCTGCGTCGGTAGAGGTTGGCCCCTCGATCCTGGACGTACGGGCCCTCGCCGGCGCCTCCGGCGAGTTCCTCCCAGAGCCCGGCCGGCTGGTAGGGCTTGACGGATCGACCTCCCACCCGGGGGGCGAGCAGCCCGGCGATCGCCAGGGCGTTGTCGCGAACGACCTCGGCTGAGAGGCGGAACCGCGGTCCTCGGGCCAGGAGGCGATTCTCGGGATCGCGGGCGACGAGATCGGCCCGGGCCTTCGAATCTTGCCGATAAGTTGCGCTGGTGACGATCAGGCGGTGTAATGCCTTCTTGTTCCAGCCGGACCGGATCAGTTCCGTCGCGAGCCAGTCAAGCAGATCGGGATGGGAAGGCAGTTCGCCCTGCACGCCGAAATTCTCGGCGGTCTTCACCAGTCCGATTCCGAAATGATGCTGCCAGATTCGGTTGACCTCGACGCGAGCGGTGAGGGGATGCTCGGGGGAGACCAGCCATCGGGCGAGCGCGAGACGGTCGGCCCTGGTCCCGGCGGGCAGAGGAGGCAGACACACCGGCGTTCCGGGCTTCAAGGGTTTGGACGGGTCGGGTTGGTCGTACTGACCTCGCTTCAACAGGTAGAGCGGCCGGGGCCTCGCCATCTCTTCCATGACCATGACCGAAGGGATGGCCGCCTCGTACGCCATTCTCTCCTTCGCCAGGGTGTCGGCATGCTTCTTCGATCCGTAGGTTCGGGCGACGGCCAGCGCGAGGTCAAATTGCCGGAGGCGCTCGGTATCCTTGGGGTGCGGGAGGCGGATCATCGGCGGGACGTTGCCGCGGGTCTCGGAGTAGACCCCCTTCTCGTTGAGGCTGCTGAAGAAGCCGAAGAACCGGTAAAACTCCTCCTGCGAGATGGGGTCGTACTTGTGGTCGTGGCATCGGCCGCAGCCCATCGTTAGCCCGAGAAAGACGGTCGCCGTCGTCTCGACGCGGTCGACACCGTTCTCGACCCGCCATTCCTCGTCGATCGAGCCAACCTCGGTGACCGTCCGGTTGTTCCGGTTGAAGCCGGTGGCGATTCTTTGATCGATGGTGGCGTGAGGGAGCAGGTCGCCGGCAAGTTGCTCGACGACGAACTGGTCGAAGGGCTTGTTGGAGTTATAGGCGGCGATCACCCAGTCGCGCCAGGGCCACATGGAACGGGCGAAGTCGTTTTGATACCCATTGGTGTCGGCG
>DAHZZC010000458.1 GCA_027435495.1 Planctomycetales bacterium | reverse complement strand
GTCCTCGGTCTCGCAGTCGTGGAAGGTCAGCTCGACCAGGCCGTGAGGATATCGGTGGGTGACGATCCGGCGCTGGCGGCCGACCACGATCGGCAGGCCGGTCTCTTCGAGGCACTCGCGGGCTGTGGCCTCGGCCGGTGTCTCGTCGCCTTCGAGCTTGCCGCCGGGGAATTCCCAGTAACCGGCGTAGATGGTACCGGCCGGCCGGCGGCGGATCAGGAAGGAATTTCCGCGGCGGATCAGGCCGATCCCGCCGCGGATCAGGGGCTCGCCGGCGCTCATAGCCGTTTGAGCTCGTCGTCGTTCCGGAGCGAGGCGGCCAGGTCGGGATTCGCGGCCTCGACCTTCGAGAGGATCAGACTCTTGACCTTCTCGACCGCCCGGCCCGGCGAACCCATCACATTGTAGCCGCAGTCGACGTGCATGATCTCGCCGCTGATCCCGCTCGCCAGATCGGAGAGGAGGAACATCCCGGCGTCGCCGACTTCCTCGCGGGTGATGTTCCGGTCCATCGGCGCGGCCATCTCATAAAGGCCGCCGAGCTTGTCGAAGTCGCCGACCGCCGAGGCCGCCAGCGTCTTCACCGGACCGGCCGAGACCGCGTTGACCCGGATCTTCCTCGGCCCGAGGTCGAACGCCAGGTACTTCACCGAGGCGTCGAGCGCCGCCTTGCAGACTCCCATCATGTTGTAACCAGGGACGACTCGCTCGCCGCCGAAGTAGGTCAGCGTGACGATCGAGCCGCCGTCGGGCATCACCTCGGCCGCATGCCGGGCGACGATCGCCAGCGAGTAGACGCTGATGTCCATCGCCGTCTTGAAGCCCTCGCGGCTGGCGTCCACGAACGAGCATTTCAGGTCGTCGATCGGGGCAAACGCGATCGAGTGGAGGACGAAGTCGAGCTGGCCGTAGGTCTGCTTCGCCTCGGCGAAGACGCGGGCGACATCCTCATCCTTCTGGACGTCGCAGGGCGTGATCAGCTTCGCGCCGATCGGGTCGGCCAGCTTGCGGACGCGGCGCTCCATCTTGTCGCCGGGGAGGTGGGTGAAGCCGAGCTCGGCGCCCTCCTCGTGGAGCCTCTTGCTGATCGCCCAGGCGATGCTGAAATCGTTCGCGACCCCCAGGACCAGCCCCTTCTTCCCCGTGAACAGACCCATCCCGCCGTTCCCCCTTCGAAATACGATCGCAAGACCATCGAACCGGTTTGGTCGCATCTTACCAGGAGAGGGCGGCGGGGGGAGCCTCAAATTGCTCTTAACCACCCTTCGCGGCCACCTTGGCGTCGGCAGCTTTCGGCGGCGATTCCTCCAGGGGTTTCCCGGGTTTCATCTCCCGGCCCGCGAAGCCGGGGAAGCTGGTCGCGTATCGATAGGCGCGGAAGAGCGGTCGACCGCCTGGGGGACCGTTCGGACCTGGGCCGCCTGGGGGACGGTGTTGCATCGCCTGAAGCTGCTTTTTCTGATCCTCGGTGAGCAGCGTTTCGAGTCTTGCATCGATCTCCTTTTGCATCGCCTCCAGACGTGCTTTCTGCTCTGCGGAGAGCTTCAGGGCGTCCTGCTGAGATGAGGAGAAGAGCTTGCCGGGTTGCGGAGCCTCGCCGCCGCCGGGAGCGCCGGGAGGCGGACCATGCTGGGCGAATACGGTCGAAATCTGCTTCTTTTGTGACGGGGTCAGAAGCCGGTCGAACCGGCCATCCACCGATTTCTGAAGGGCGAGCATGTCCTTCTTCTGGTCGTCGGTCAGTTTCAGGCGGTCCTGCTCGGCGAGGGAAAACACCTGGCCTGGCCGATTTTCCGGCCCGGAACCTGGTCCGCCAGGCGCCCGAGGGGCGGCCGCCTGTTTTTTCTGTTCGGCCGAGAGGAGGCGGTCGAGGTGGGCGTCGATATCGCCCTGGACCTCGTCGATCTGCTTCCGCTGGTCGGCGGAGATCCCGAGCAGTTCGCCGGCGATCGGCGTGAGGATCTGGCCTGGGCGTCGCGGCGGGCCCATCGGCGTGTCGCCCTTGATCGGATTGATGTACTTCCAGACGATCTGATTGTCCGGCGTCACCTCGAAAATCGTGCCATTGGCGCCCGAGCAGATGAGCGTGTTGCGGTTCGGGAGCCGCTGCGCCCCCGAGATGAACGAGGAGAAGAAGTCGGATTTCTTCGGCGCGGTGTATCTCCAGTAGGGTCCATCCGGGCCGAAGGGCTTGCCAGCCGTGCGATCGTATCGCCCCTCCGAATTGACCGGGAGGATCAACTCGTCCACCGACGAGTAGGGGCCATCCGGCCGCTTCCCGCCGTTGTTGAAGAGCATCAGGTGCCCCGCGCCGGGGAGTCCCGCGGGAATCCAGTGGGTGTTGTGCTGGTTGAAGAGCCTTCGGTCGGCCCTCGTCCCGGCCCGGTAGGCGACCGGATTACCCCATCGGTAGAGGAGATCACCGCCCCGGCCCCGGCGTCCGCCGGAATGGCTGGCGGCCTCGGCGGTCGTCGTGCCGTGGTCGATGATCCAGACCTCGCTGAAGGACCAGACGCTCATCGCGATCTGGTCGAGATCGGGGTTATAGGAGATGCCGTTGAAGTGCGTGAAATCCGGGTCGATCCGGGGCTTCTGGTTCTTCGCGGGCGGGCCGTCGGCCTTTTTCGCGGGTTGGCCGTCGGCCTTTTTCGCGGGGTTGTCCCCCTGCCAGGCGGCGGTTACCGAGATGTTCTCGTCTTCCCAGAAGTTGATGTCGACCCGCTCCGGATGAGCGGCGACATCGCCGAAGTTGGCCTTGGTGGGGTCGGCATCCTGGATCAGGTGGTCCCAGAGGTGCCATTCCCAGACGACCTCGCCGGTGGTCTTGCCGGTTGGGTGGATCTCCACGAGCGAGTCGGGCATGAAGTGCCGGTCGCCGGTCATCTCGGGACGTCGGCCAGCGGCGATGGCTTCCTCGGCGGTCTTCCGATCCCAGACGACCAGTAGAAAGTTGCCGTTGGGCAACCGCGTGATGTCGTGGTGCGGGAGTTGCTTTGGATTGTAGAACCGGAAATCCCAGACGAGGTCGCCGTCCCAGGTGAATTCCTGGATGCGTCCGCCGGTTCCGGGCCCGGGTCCGAAAACGCTGGCATCGTCGCCGATCGAGCCGGGGCGGACCAGGTGGCCGTTTTCGAGCAGGAAAGCCGAGAGTGCCGGCGGACAGCCCGCCTCCCACGAGCGCACGACGCGACCTTCCATGTCCAGCAAGAAGGATGCGGTCGAGTCGAACGGGGAGATGAGCGTGTACCCCTTGAGAGCCTTCGGCTCGTTGATCAAGAGTCCGAGCTTCACCGGGGCGGGCTTTGCCTGGTCTGGCTTCGCCGCCTTCTGGTCCTGACGGGGCGCTGCGGTTCCAGACGCCCCCACCGCCAGCAGGAGGGCCGCCGTCCCGCCTGCCCACAGGACACGCTGAAGGATAGGAATGCCGCGGGATTTCATCAGGTTGTTCCCAGGACTCATCGATTTTTGCATCCATTTCGACCGCGTGATCGGCGCTGCTCGATCAGGGGATCGAGCGGCTCGGGCACCTATTGTGTGGTTGCGCACGACGATTCGCGAGTCCCCAGTCTGGGAGATTGTGTGTTTCGAGCCTGGGGAGGTGAGAGCCGTGAGCCGAAACGGTCCCCGAGGAGCTTCGTCGAACCAGGAGAGGCGGCCGGAATGCCTCGCTGGGAAGCTTGGGCCTGATCGTCGTGGGCGGACATGGTTGCAGGAAAGGGATCGACGTTCGGCCAGGACGTATCTTTGAAAATCACATGGTTGCCTTGAAATAGAAAAGCGAATTGCAACGAGTGATCGCCTTGAATTTGCACGGTCTTACGGTCAAGCTTATACATCATGACGCACGGACAAGTCGGGTATGCGGCGCGGTGATGGCCGCCCCGGATGTGGGATGGTGGCGAGTGGCTTTGAGAATCGCTGCGATCAACTCCAGAGGGTAGTGTGCAGGGAGTCTCTGGCTTTCGAAGGGTATCCCGCCGTTTCACGGCATTTTTTTGTCTTCACCCATTTCTGCATCGGCCTTCAAGATTTTACACGACTGGAGTCGCGGTTCATGAGTCGATCGTACGGGATGCCGGTCTCCGCGATCACGCTAGGAGTGATGCTGAGCTGTCTTACCGCGGGCCTTCCGCGCGTCATCGGTCAGTCCGACGGTCCCCGAACCGGGGCGGTCGCCGCTTCAGGCTCGCCCCTGGGGGTCGCCACCGTCGCGCGACATAACACCGAGGTGGCCGCGAACCTTCGGAGCCAGGGGAAGAAACCCAATATTCTCGTCATCTGGGGAGATGACATCGGCCTGTGGAACATCAGCCATATCCACCGAGGCATGATGGGTTACAGGACGCCGAACATCGACCGGATCGCTCGCGAGGGGATTTCCTTCACCGATTACTACGGCCAGCAGAGCTGCACGGCGGGTCGCGCTGCGTTCCTTGGCGGGAACGTGCCCCTGCGAACCGGGATGACGAAGGTCGGGCTCCCGGGGGCGAAGGAGGGATGGAACAGGGCTGACGTCACCATTGCCACGGTGTTGAAGAGCCTGGGGTATGCCACCGGCCAGTTTGGCAAGAATCACCAGGGCGACCGCGACGAGCATCTGCCCACGATGCACGGCTTCGACGAGTTCCTCGGCAACCTGTACCACCTCAACGCCGAGGAGGAGCCGGAACACGAGGATTACCCGCGCGACCCCGAGTTTCGCAAGAGGTTCGGCCCGCGAGGCGTGCTGAAGTGCAAGGCTGACGGCAAGGGCGGGCAAACAATCGAGGATACCGGCCCGCTCACCCGGAAGCGGATGGAGACCGTCGACGAGGAGACGCTCGCCGCCGCAAAGGACTTCATCGCCCGCCAGCACAGGGCCGGCCAGCCGTTCTTCTGCTGGTGGAACGGAACCCGGATGCACTTCCGGACCCACGTCAAGAAAGAGCATCGGGTGCCCGGGCACGATGAGTACACCGACGGAATGATCGAGCACGACCAGCACGTCGGCGAGTTGCTCAAACAGCTCGACGACCTGGGTATCGCTGACGAGACCATCGTCCTCTATTCGACCGACAACGGTCCCCACTACAACACCTGGCCGGATGGGGCGAACACGCCGTTCCGTAGCGAGAAGAACAGCAACTGGGAGGGAGCGTACCGGGTTCCGGCGTTCGTCCGATGGCCGGGGAAGTTCCCCGCCGGAGCGACTCTCAACGGGATCGTCGCTCATGAGGACTGGCTCCCGACCTTCGCCGCCTTCGCCGGGGAGCCCGACATCAAGGGGAAGCTGGCGAAGGGTATCGACCTGAATGGTCGACACTACAAGAATTACATCGATGGGCACGATCAGCTCGACTATCTAACCGGCAAGGCGAAGGAGTCGGCCCGGAAGGGGTTTATCTACGTGAGTGATGAGGGCCAGATTGTCGCGGTTCGCCACGAGGACTGGAAGGTGGTGTACCTCGAGAACCGGGGAATTGGGTTCGGGGTCTGGCGCGAGCCGTTCATCGAATTGCGTGTGCCGCTCCTGTTTAACCTGCGCCGCGATCCGTTCGAGCGAGCCCAGCACGATTCCAACAGCTACAACGACTGGCTGATCGACCGGGCGTTTCTCATGTATGCTTCCAACGCGTATGCCCTGAAGTTTTTGATGACCCTCCGCGAATTCCCCCCGAGCCAGAAGCCCGGGGCGTTTAACCTCGAGTCGGTCATCAAGCAACTCGAGAGCTCGCGAGGCGAGAAGTAACTTGCGCCGCGGCGAATTTCACTGGACCAGTGTCCGTGCTCGGAGCCGGCCATCCAGTCGTCGTGGGCTACTCGGTTCACGTTGTCCAGGAGGAGCGAGGCTCCGTCACCGAATGCATCGGTGAGAGGTCAGCGCATCGAACGATGGCAGCGGGCATCGGTCGCACCGGAGCCTCCCCCAGCGAGACGCTCGCTCACACAAGACGCGAACGCGAGCTTTCCTTTGTGCAGGAAGATGATCAACGGAAAAGAGAGCGGGTTGGTGTCGGTCATCCCGGTCTGTCGCGTCGGTAACGTCGACCGACGACCGGGGGTGGTGGTCCTCCCCGTCCGGCCGACCTCAATCAGGCGAGGATCGGCCGGACGACCTTTCCGGCGACGTCAGTGAGCCGGAAATCTCGGCCCTGGGAGCGGAAGGTGAGCCGGGTGTGGTCGATCCCGAAGAGGGCCAGGATCGTTGCGTGCAGGTCGTGGACGTGGACCACGTCGTGGACG
>DAHZZC010000457.1 GCA_027435495.1 Planctomycetales bacterium | reverse complement strand
AGGTCGGCTGGTTGTGCAGGCCGTTCGCTTCGATGAGCGGAGGCCGGTTGCGCGGCTCCGCGCGATGTTCTTCGATGGCCTCGATGAGCGCCGACTGCTCGCCGCAGACGTATCCGCCGGGGCTGGTGAACGCCTCCAGGTCAAACGAGTGGCCGGTCCCCAGGACATTCGCCCCGACCACCCCCATCGACCGCGCCCGCTCGATCTCGGCCGCGACCGCCCGGATCTGCTCCGGGTACTCGTGCCGGACGTAGACATAGCCCTTCCGCGCGCCGACGATCAGGGCGCCAAGAGTCATCCCCTCGACGATCAGGTGAGGCGCCCGCAGAAGGATCTCGCGATCCTTGAAGGTGGAGGGCTCGCTTTCGTCGGCGTTGCAGATGACGTAGGTGGTCTCTTCGCGCTCGGACTCGTCGCGGACCTCGCCCCACTTGCTGAACGCCGGACGCCCCGCGCCGCCCATCCCACGGAGGTCGGAGCCCTTGAGGGTATCAATGAGCGCCTGGCCGACGGCCTTTCTCGCGGCGGCGTCGGGGGCGTTTTTGAAAGCCTCGGCAAAGGCGCGGACGGCGGCATAGGGCTCGCGCGGGGGGTCGTCGGGGACGTGCGGACTTGGGTTGTAGGGATCGATCCGCCAGCCGCGCGGGGAGCGGTCGACGATGTCGGGCGGCGGCTCCCGGCCGTCGAGGTGAGCGGGGACGATCTCACGGAGCCGGCCGGCGATCTCGTCGACCGACGGGCCCAGCAGTTCGCGGTCGTGGCCGTGCTCGCCCTTGCGATGCAGTTCGACGAGGACGGCCGGCGCGCCGTCGCATCGGCCAAGGCAAGAGACGCCCTCGATGACGACCTTTTCGTGGCCGCCAAACTCGGCCGAGACCTCTTCGAGGCGATGCCGGCAGGCTTCCGAACCGCGGAGGTGGCACGCCTGATCGCGACAGACCTGCACCTGGATCTCGGGACCCGGTTCGAGGCGGAAGTGGGGGAAGAAGCTGATGACCTCGTGCAGCCGGTGGAGCGGGACATCGAGCCGGGCGGAGAGCTGCTCGATTTCCTCGCGGGGCAGGTAACCGCACCGCTCCTGGATCGCTCGCAACGACGGGACGAACATCGGGAGTTCTCGACAGGGACGAGGATCGAAGGGAAAACGAGGCGACGTCGTGGCCTCCTCGATCGCGATCGCCGCGAACCGAGGGAAACATACACTTTTCCCGCCGCCTCCGCGCGGTGATGGGACCAGCCTAAGATGTCTTTTCGTGGGAGTCAACCTTTGCATGATGCGAGGGCCGCGGGACTATCGCAGACTGTGCTGGCTGTCGCGATTCTCCAGAATCAAGCAGTTGGATCGGTGGCGATATCCGTCGGGGTCCCGATGTTTTAACGGGCCGGCTTCGGGGCCTTGGCCGGTTTGGTTTAGGGAGCCGCAGAACGGGTATTTTTGGGCTTGCCCCACGCTTCGTAGGGTCCGGGACGGACGGCCCCCGGCCCCCGGATGGATCGCCAGGGCCGGCGAGAGCCGCACGGTGACGCTCCTGGACACGGACACTGGGGAGGGTGTCCTGACCCTCCGGGGCCGCACCGCCGCCGTCCTGTCCGGGGCTTTCATCCCCGACGGCCGACGGCTCGCATCGGCGAGCATCGACGACGCGAGCCGCATCTGCGAGGCGTCCATCGATCCGGACGGCCCTTGGCTGGCTCGATCGATCCGAAAAGATGCCCCTGTCAGGTTGGGTCGTCCCGCGTCGCTGAGAGGCTGTGAAAGAATCAATTCCAGATGACAGATTCAAGATGCCAGATAGATGTCAGTCTCATGTCAGCAAGTCATTTCATTCATGGCATCGCCGGACGCTGGTGAGCCTCGCCGGGCCAATCCGATCGAGGCCCACCGACGCTGTCCAACCCGTACCGAAGGATGAGCCAGTTCCTTCGCGACAGGCGATAGAAACAGGCCGCAGGAGGCAGGCGAGAACCGCTCCGGTCGCAAGAATCGTGAACGAAGGGACTCGACGCACGATCGAACGCATTCACCCCGGGGGCTGAGCTGGCTCCGACCCTGGCCACCTCGGAAAGAGTCGTCCGTGGTCCGTGGAGCGGACGGGAAAGCCTCCGATCACGGACCACGGACGACTCAAAGAAGAGTGGCCAGGGTCGGCTCGCCATCTCATGTCCTCTTGCAATGATCGTTTGGGCGCGGCATCTTTCGGAGGACACGTGGTCCGGCGCCCCGGTGTTGCGGGCGGCTCGTTGTGGAGATCCGTGGCGGGGCGCCCCGGCCCCAGCCGATCAGCGAACGGAAGTGGTCTCGGATGACGGTCGTCGAACTCCTCGCCCAGATCGCCCGGCGCGACCCCGCGCGGTCCGAGGCCACTCTCCAGGCGGATATCCGGCAACTCCTTCTGTCGGCGCCGCTCTCGCTTTCCGACGAGAACCTCCGGACCGCGGACCTGGAGAGCCAGGTCGGCGTCCGCCGCCGGATCGATATCGAGTCGGGCAGTTGCCTGATCGAGGTCAAGCGCGACCTCTCGGCGGGGAGCGTCCTGCCCGACGCGATCGAGCAGCTCGCCGGCTACCTGGCGACCCGTCAGAAGGAGACGGGCTGTCGATACGTCGGCATCCTCACCGACGGCGCCGACTGGCGGTGCTTCTGCCTGCCCGGCGAGGCCGAGGCCGGTCCGCCGCGCGAGGTCTCGGCCATCCAGCTCGCCCCGGCCAAGCTCGACGCCGACTCGTTTTTGGTCTGGTTGGAAGGCGTGCTCGCCACCGCCCGCGATATCCCGGCGAACCCTCGCGAAATCGGCCGACGCCTGGGGGCCGGAAGCTCGGCCTTCGACCTGGACCGCGAGACCCTCTTGCAGCTCTTTGTCCGGCATCGCGACCATCCGGCCGTCCTCATGAAGCGCCGGCTCTGGGCCCGGCTGATGACGACCGCCCTGGGCACCCAGTTCGAGGACAGCGACGAACTCTTCGTCGAGCACACGTACCTCGTCAACACGGCCGAGATCATCGCGCATGCCCTGGTCGGCTTCCCGCTGGAATCGATCGCGCCGGCCTCACTTCTGAGCGGCAGCCAGTTCGAGGAGAGCGGGATCTCCGGCGTCGTCGAGGCCGATTTCTTCGACTGGGTCGTCCACGTCCCGGGCGGCGAGCCGTTCGTCCGATCGCTCGCCCGACGGGTCGGACGGTTCCGATGGCAGGAGGTCGGTGGCGACGTCCTGAAGGTCCTCTACGAATCCGTCATCACGGCGGCGACCCGCAAGCGGCTCGGCGAATACTACACTCCCGACTGGCTCGCCGAGCGGATCGTCGCGACGGCCATCGACCGGCCGCTGGAAACGCGGGTCCTCGACCCGTCGTGCGGCTCGGGGACCTTCGTCTTCCACGCGGTTCGGCGCTATCTCGCGGCGGCAGAGGCCGAGGGCCTGCCGCTGGCGAAGGCCCTCTCGGGCCTCACGCGGAAGGTACTGGGTATGGACCTGCACCCCGTCGCCGTGACCCTCGCCCGGGTGACGTACCTGCTCGCGATCGGCCGGGACCGCCTCATGCATCCCGACCGCGGGCCGATCCAGGTCCCCGTCTACCTGGGCGACGCCGTCCAGTGGAGGCGCGAGGAACTCCCCCTGATATCCGGCGGATCCTTGACCGTCGCCATCGACGACCAGAAACTGCTGTTCGACGATTCGGACCTTCGATTCCCCGATTATTTACTCGAGGATCCGGGGCGGTTCGATCAGTTCGTCGAGGCGATGACAAAGCTGGCGGGGAACCGCAAGCCCGGGGCGCCCGTTCAGAAGCTCACGGGGATCTATCAGCGATATGCAGTGCCCCCCGCCGCCCACAAGACGCTGGAAGAGACCTTCCACGCACTCTGCAAGCTCCATGATGAGGGCCGCGACCACATCTGGAGCTATTACATCCGGAACCTGGCCCGGCCCTGGTGGCTCGCCCAGGAGCCGAACCGAGTCGATGTGCTGATCGGGAATCCGCCCTGGCTGGCTTACCGGTTCATGACCGAGGCGATGCAGGAGGCGTTTCGCGATTTCAGCAAGGATCGAGGACTTTGGCACGGCGCGAAGGTCGCCACGCATCAGGACCTCTCCGGGCTCTTCCTCGTCCGGGCGGTCGAGCGCTACCTCAAGGTGGGCGGCCGGTTCGCCTTCGTGATGCCGAACGCCGCAGTGGACCGCGGGCAGTTCAAGGGGCTCCGCGACGGCCGATACAGGAACCGGGACTCGGCGAATCCCGTGGCGATCGCGTTCGATTCCGCCTGGGACCTCCGCCGGATTCGCCCGCATTTCTTCCCCCGAGGCGCGGCCGTCCTGTTCGGCAAGCGGGCCGTCGAGCCGAGGCCGCTCCCGACCGACGTCGTGGTCTGGACGGGCCGCGTTCCCGAGCAGAACGCCCGTTGGGAGGCGGTCGAGGCGCTTCTTGCCCAATCGAAGGGGAAGGCCCGGCCGGCGAGCGACGATCCAACGTCGCCCTGGTCCGACCGCTTCCGGCAAGGGGCCACGATCGTCCCCCGGCTTCTCTTTTTCGTGACCCGCAAGGCGGCCGGGCCGCTGGGGATGTCCGCGGGCAAGGTCGGCGTGCGCTCGCTCCAGCGATCCAACGACAAGGCCCCCTGGAAGACGCTGCCGGCCCTGGAAGGCGTGGTCGAAACCGAGTTCCTCCGGCCGGTGCTGCTCGGCGAAAGCGTCCTGCCGTTCCGGATCGCCGAGACCTTCGAGGCCGTGCTGCCCCGAGATCGCGAGGGGCTCATGGACGGCCAGTCCGACCGGATCGACGCCTACGAGGGCCTGGCGAGCTGGTGGCGAAAGGCGGAAGCGACCTGGGAGAAGCACCGCTCCAGCGATCGGCTGACGCTGATCAAGCAACTCGATTACCACAACAAGTTCGAGCAGCAGTTCCCAATCCAGTCAGAGCGGATCGTGTATAACGCCTCGGGCATGCACCTCGTGGCGTCCCGCCTCAACAATCGCCGTGCGGTGATCGAGCACAAGCTCTACTGGGCGACCGCGGCCTCGGCGGCAGAGGCCCTTTACCTGTGCGCCATTCTGAACACCGCGACCTTCACCGAGTTGGTGCGGCCGTTCATGAGCTACGGGAAGGACGAGCGAGACTTCGACAAGCACATCTTCCAGGTTCTGATCCCGCTCTACGACCCGGCCGACGACCTGCACGCCCGCCTTTCGGCCCGGGGGGCGGAGCTGGAAGCGGCGATCGCGGCGATCGCGATCGAGCCCGGGCGACACTTCGCGGCGGTTCGACGGGACATCCGCGCCTTCATCGCCGAGAGCGAGGCGGGCCGCGACGTCGAGGCGCTGGTGGAGGAACTGCTGAGCTGAAATGGTTCCAGACCCCTTAGGGGAGCCCCCAGGCTGATCTCCGGCGAACGGGACGTGGAGCACCAGGACATCGACCCGGGCGAGACTGTGGCAGCATGACGAAACCAGGGGCATTCGACGATGAGTGACAATCTCCCGGTCCCCGGCGGCGAGTTCCTGCTCTACACGAGCGACGACGGACGGGTCCGGCTCTCGGTTCGGGTCGAGGACGGCACGGTCTGGCTGCCCCAGCGACTCATCGCCGAGCTGTTCGGCGTCTCGGTCAAGACCGTAAACGAGCACCTGGTCAATATTTACGACGAGGGCGAACTTGATCCGGGGCCAACTATCCGGAAATTCCGGATAGTTCAGACCGAGGGCGGCCGTGAGGTCAGCCGCCTGATCGATCACTACAGCCTCGAAGCCATTCTGGCGGTCGGCTACCGGGTGCGGTCGGTCAGCGGGACGCAGTTCCGCCAGTGGGCGACGACGCAACTTCGAGAACTGCTGGTCAAGGGCTTCGTGCTCGACGACGAGCGGCTCAAAACGGGGGAGTCGCAGATCGGCGACTACTTCGAGGAATTGCTGGCCCGCATCCGGGACATCCGGGCGTCGGAGCGGCGGTTCTACCAGAAGATCACCGACATCTACGCCACCAGCATCGACTACAACCCGAAAGCCCAGATCACCCAGAACTTTTACGCCTCGGTGCAAAACAAGCTGCACTGGGCGATCCACGGCCACACCGCCGCCGAGATCGTCAAGGAGCGGGCCGACGCCTCGAAGCCGAACATGGGTCTGACGACCTGGAAGAACGGACCGAAAGGCAAGATCCGCAAGACCGACGTGTGCGTCGCCAAGAACTACCTGACCGAGGAGGAGCTGTCGGCCCTCAACCGGGTCGTGACGATGTATCTCGACTACGCCGAGGACCAGGCCCAGCGCCGCAAGCCAATGCACATGCCCGACTGGGTGAAGAAGCTCGACGACTTCCTCGAGTTCACCGACCGGAACATCCTGACGCACGCCGGGAAGGTCACACACAAGCTCGCCGAGGAGTACGCCCACCGGGAATTCGAGAGGTACGAGGCCGAACGCCGCCGCATTGAGGCGAGCCAGCCGACCAGCGACTTCGACCGCGCCGTGGAGGAGGTCAAGCGGCTGGAGGCGGAGCAGAAGGCGATCCCGAAGCAGCCAGCACCGAAGACGCCGAAGCGGAAGAAGCCGGGTGGAGACCCTCCATGAGCGACTACTCCGAGAACGGGCCAGAATAAGGTTCCAGGAACGAATGGCACGTCCCCAAGGAAGATGGGCAAGAGTCTGGGCAGAAGAAGCGTCCCCCAGATCGCCCAGATTCTCGCCTTGAAGCCACAGGACGTGCCGTTCGTA
>DAHZZC010000456.1 GCA_027435495.1 Planctomycetales bacterium | reverse complement strand
GATCGCCATCGCTCCGAGCATGGCCCATCGCCAGAATCGTGAACTCCGACCGGTCCAGGCCAGGCCAAAAGCCATCGTGGTTGCGAGTGTCGCTGCGATTGAGCCCCAAACCAGGCTCGAAGCGAGCGGGTCGCGGATCTCGGCCGCCGCGAACCGTAAGGTTCCGATGAGACCCGAGAGCGACCACTCCGGCGGCCGACCGAGCATCGCTCGCCCGCCGACCCGTCCGGCCCGCCAGAACAGGGCGTACAGTGGAAACGCCAGTGCGTTGCCCGCCAAAAGTGTGAGCGCCACGCCCCCCGGCACCCGCCATCGGCCGAGCCTCCAGACTCGTGTGTTCGCCATTGAGGCCAGCCGCGCCGGGTCGAGCCGTCCGAGCGCCTGGCCCGCCAGCATGATCCCAACTCCAAGCACGATCAGGGGCGGCAACGCGACCACCGCCGCATCGGCCAACCCCCGGCCGAGGATGAACTGGACGTAAGCCTCCTCGGCGTAGGTCCGCACCTGGAGGAGATCCGTCACCGTCATGTCGCCAGCCGTCAGCACCGCGACAGCCACCGCCGCCGCCGCAATCGCCCCGATCGCGCGTCGGATCGTGATCCGGGTGGCGACCCGGATTGGCCCGAATTCAAGAAGGGCCGATTCCTCCAGATCCGGCTCGACGGCCGACAGCCCAACCCCCGCCAGCAGGACGACCCATGGCAGGGCCGCGATCGCGTGGACGACCGCCGCGCCGAAGCGACCGACCAGGATCGGCTGAACCCCCAGCGCCTGCATTCGTCCGGCGTTCCCCAGCGCCCCGAGCCAGGCCGCCGCGTGCAGCGGCATTGGGACGAACGCCGAGAGCGCCAGCACCGTGAGCAGCCCCCGGCGACCCCAGATGTCGGTCCGAAAGAGCAGGATCGCCAGCAAAACGCCCGCCGGCATCGTCATCGCCTCGGTCGCCAGCACCAGGCCAATCGTTTCGACCGCCAGTCGAGCGGGTCGCGAGAGGCCGCGATCGGCGGCGATCACCGCCGAGGTCCCCGCCGGATCGAGCGCTGAGGAGAGATCGTCCGACGTCTCCTCCGGCTCGAGGCCGCGCCATCGCACGATCGCGGCGTTGACGCCTGTGGCTTCCATGACGGTCGCGGTCGCGGGCCAGAAGACGACCGCAATCAGCGATCCGGCGAGCAGCAGACGCCCGATCCATCCCCAGCCCAGGCTCACGGCCGGAGCCCTGCCGCCCGCATCAGCGCCGAGGTCGATCGGTAGGCTTCCTCGACCCATTCGACGATTTTGTCCGGCTCGGGCGAGTATTCCAGTTCGATCGAGAGGGTTGCGTCGGGGATTTCGAGCTCTCGGATCGCTTCGAGATAGGGCGCAAAGTCCACCACTCCTCGGCCCGGGGGCAGGTCGCCGTGGACCTTCCCGTCGCAGTCGGAGATATGCACGTGGGCGACCCGGCCCTTCAGCCTGGCGATCGCCGAAGCCGGCTCGTGCGCCAGCGCCAGGTGCGAGATGTCGAGGTTCGCCATCACGGCGGGATGGCCGACCTCGTCGAGGAACCGGGCCATGCTCGCCACGTCGTTAAGGAGCGAGAGCGAGAAGGGCTCCAGTTCGAGTGCGATTTGAAGGCCCAGCCCCGCCGCGTAGACGCCGAGCGTACGGACCTCCTCCACGCCGCATCTCCACTGCACGTCCGGCGGGATCACCTCCTGCTGCCAGATGTATTCACCCAGAACGAGCAGGACGTTCCGGGCCCCCAGGAAAGAGGCCAGGTCGAGGTAGGCGCGAACCCGATCGGCGTGGAACCGCCGGACACTTGGGTTAAAGTCGATCAGCCCGACGGCCACGCAGGCCAGGCTAACGATCGGGAGCCCGGCGGCCTCGCACTCGTCGCGAATGAGGCGCTTCTCCCTCGCGTCGATATCGAGCGGATCGGTGAAGATGTCAATGGCGTCGAAACCGATCTCCCGAGTTTTCTGGATGCCGAACGCCGTCCCGCGCCCGGCCTGGACCCAGGCCGAATTGATGAGTCCGAGCCTCATGGAAATCGCTCCCTGTCGCTCAACCGGCCGCCTGGCTGGCCGAAACGGGCCGATGGTGATCGTCGTGTCGCGACGTCTGCGGGATTCGGACGATGAAGCTCGACCCCGCACCGGGCGTGGATTGGACCTCAATCGTCCCATGATGCTCCTCGACGATCCCGTAGCTGATCGAGAGCCCGAGCCCGGTTCCCTGGCCGATGGGCTTGGTGGTGAAAAACGGGTCGAAGATTCGCTCGCGAATCGACGCCTCGATCCCACTTCCGGTGTCCGAGACCTCGATCCGGACGCCGCCGTGATCGGAGTCGGGCGCGGTCCGAAGCGTCACCGTTCCGCCTTCGGCCGGGCAAGCGTCGATCGCGTTCATCAGCAGGTTGACGATCACCTGGTGTAATCGAGCGGCCCGGCAACGGATCGTCGGCAGTCTGCCGTAATCCGTGACGAGCTTCACGCCGTGTTTGCGCGCGTATCCCTGTACCATGTTGATCGATGACTCGATCCCCGGGTTCAGATCGACCTCGTTCCATTCACCCTCGTCAACCCTCGCGAAGAGACGCAGGTCCTTGACGATCCGCTCGATCCGCCGGAGGCCCTCGCGGGTTCGGTCAATGATCCTCGGCAGGTTCTGAAGGCAATAGCCGAGGTCAAGCTGCTCGCCGAGTTCTCGGATCTGGCCGGCGATCGCCTCGCAGTCGGGATTCCCCACCGTCTGCGAGGCGCTGGCCTCCATCTCTCGCCGATAGAGGCCGATCAGTTGGATGATGTCCGCCAGGTCGCGTTCCAGCACCGCGACGTTGTTGGCGACGAACGCCAGCGGGTTGTTGATCTCGTGGGCCACGCCCGCGACAAGCTGGCCGAGACTGGCAAGCTTCTCCGACTGGACCATCCGGCTCTGGGCCGACTTGAGCGCCGCATGCGCCTGGTGCTCGGATCGGGCGAGCTCCTGAAGGGTGATGTTTTGCTCCTTGAGCCGCTCCTCGGCGCGCATCCGCTCGGTGACGTCCCAGAAGATCCCCTGAATGCCGATCGGGTCGCCGTCGGCACCGAGGATGGGCGTTTTCATGGTTTGAACGTAGAGCGTCTCGCCCTTCGGTGTGACATGCTGTTCGACGACGTCGATCACCCGGCCGCTCTCCAGCACCTGGCGATCGTCAGCGCGGTACTTCTCGGCGAGCTCTCGGGGGAAGAAGTCGAAATCGGTCTTGCCGCGGACCTGGTCGAGGGTCGTTCCCAGCTCGGCGCAGAAGCGGCCGTTGGCGAAGGTGAACCGCCCCTCCAGGTCCTTGCAGAGGATCATCTGGGGGAGGGTCTCGACGAGCGTGTGATAGAAGACCTCGGTCTGCCGGAGCGACCGCTCAGCGCGCCTCCGCTCGGCGATCTGGGCCCGGAGCTGGGCCATCCGTTGGCGCCGGAGCCCTCTCCACCGGATGGCTCGGAGCGCCATCGCCGCCCCGACGGCCGCGGCGATCGAGAGCACCAGCGCGATCGTCGCGAGCCAGCCGTGGGAGACGGGCACGTCACCCTGGGAGAACACCATCAGATCCGTCCGGGCGAAGAGGTTCAAGACGGACCCCCGCCGATATCCCGAATGTCTTTCGGTGAGACGGCCCGATGCTCGCGTCCCGCGGCCAGGACCGCCTCGGCGAGCGCGATCGTGCCGAGGTTGTCCCGGCCGTCGATGTCGGGGACGCCGCCCGATTCGATCGCCCTGAGCAACCCACCCATCGTCCCGGCGAAGGCGTCGGGAAACCACGAATCGGTCCATCGGGGACGATGCCAGACGCCGGCGTCGGCGGTCGTCGTGTAATCGATCGTGCTGGGGACCCGCTTCGGCCAACCCGGCCATCCGATCGTCCCGAGGGCCAGCCCGTCGGTCCCCTCGAACCGCCACCGGACGAAGATCTCGGAGCCCGCCCCTTCGAGCGCCGGCCCGGCCCAGACGTCGTCCCAGGCGCTCGCCCGGGCGCCTCCCTCGTATTCGAGGATGTAGAGGTTGATCCCGTCGTCGTGCGGGAACTTCGTCCGGGGGTCGGGGCGCAGGCTCGCGAGGACCCGGTCCGGGTCGCCGAGCCAGTACCGGAAGGTGTCGAGGTGGTGGATGCTCATGATAAAGGTCGAAAGCGAACGCCCCTCGCGTGCCCAGGGCATCCAGTGCGGGACCGCCCGCATCTCGATCGTCGACAGGACCGGCTCGCCCAGCCGTCCGGCGTCGATCAAAGTTTTGAGCGCTCGTACCGAAGGATCATACCGCATGTTCTGGTTGACTTGAAGCAGGAGGCCGGCGCGGTCGCACTCGTCGACCAGCGCGGCAGCCTCGGCGTAGGAGAGGGCCATCGGTTTTTGCGCCAGGATGCCGAGCACCCGCCGGGGGTGCGCCAGGATTCGGCGGATCACCGCAGGCTGCTCGGCCGGCGGGACGGCGACGTCGACGACCTCG